>JAZOSG010000022.1:0-4626 GCA_045657005.1 Faecousia sp. | reverse complement strand
AACTACAGCACTACTGCAGGTGCGGTTTGGAACTACAATGAGGATGCCGGCACATACACTGTCGAGATCGAGGGAACTGAGTACTATCTGGGAACCTACAATACCTACGATACCTTCAGTGCTTCCAGTATCTCCTATATCACTGGCAGCAATGCGGCTAATGTGGGCGTAAGCCAGTTCCTGGCAACCTGCGTGGATCCCCAGGGCGATACTCCGAATCCTGAAGATCCTGAGAACCCTGAGGATTATAAGACCTTGACCATTGCTGAAGCGATTGCTATGGGCAGTGGGATGGAGCACAATGCCTACACTGAGGATATGTACAAGGTTACCGGCGTTATCACCTCTGTTTACAACGCTGAGTACGGCAATATGTATATCACCGACGGTGAAGGCAATACTCTGACGATCTATGGCACTTATGATGCTGCCGGTGAGGTTGCTTATAAGGATATGACTTCCAAGCCGGACGAGGGTGACACTGTGACCATCCTTGGTAAGATCGGTCAGTACAGCAAGAATCCTCAGATCAAGGATGGTTGGATCCTTTCCTTTACCCCCGGCGAACTGCCTGAGGAAGAGGAGCCTGCAGGCGAGAAGATTTCTATCAGCTTTGCAGATAAGGCACAGCGTACTGCATACAGCACTTCTCAGCAGGTTTGGGTGCAGAACGGCATTACTGTGACCAACGATAAGAGTGGCTCCACCAGCAATGTGGGAGATTATGCGGCACCTGCCCGCTTCTACAAGTCTTCCAAGCTTACGATTGCTTGTGCCGGCATGAAGACGATCGTGATCAACTGCAACTCTCCCAGCTATGCAACGGAAATGAAGAATTCCATTGGTGCGGTGGAGGGCGTGACTGTCAGTGTCAGCGGAACAGCTGTAACGATCCAATTGGCGGCAGCTGCTGATAGTTTTGTCATCGAAGCCATGGCTGCGCAGGTTCGCGTGGACAGCATTGATATTTATAAGTAAAGATCATCCAAAACTAAGGGGCTGCACTTCGGTGCAGCCCCTGATCTTTTTTGAAAGCAGGATCAGTCTGCTTTCAACATTTTCTTGTTCAGTTTATTGGTTTTTGCCCGGGTCAGCAGATAGATACCCAGCCAGATCAGGGCAAAGCCCCCGGCAAAGATCCCGGTAAAAATGCCGATGGCAGTCATGTTTTTGGGGATCCAGCTATTGAGCAGATAGATCATCAGGTAGTCAAGATAGAGAACGGCTGCGTGGATCAAAATAGCGCAGATCAGCGGCAGACGCTCCGTGGTATAAATGGCGGTGATCCCGGCAGCGATGAACGCCATCAGGGTGATGGTGAGAATACCGGTGCAAACCTCCCTGGGGGACAGGCTTTCCACAACGCCCACAGCCCCTAAGATCCCATAGATGACCGCCAGCACCACAGGGCCGCCGGCAGCAGTTACAAGACCGCGCAGTAAAAATTCTTTTGCAAATGATTTCATAAGTTGTCATACCTCCTTTTGATCGCTGCAAAGCAGCGTCTGGACACATACTCCCGGTAGCCGCATTTAAACAGAGCATCGACCCCTCCGCTGAAGGCTGCGCAGAACCGCTCCAGCTGTGCTTCGTTGGCAAGGGTAGATTTGTTGATGCGGATAAATGCCGCTGGCAACAGCTTTTCCACTTCATACAGCCGCAGCTTCAGCCGGTAATGGGTTCCGCTTTTGTCAATGGCAACGGTTTTTCCCTCCAATACTGTGATGCAGGCAATATCGGAAAAGGGGAGCAGCTTTATGTCGTCTTCTGTGTACGCAGGGATCTTGTCATCTCCCGTGTATTGCAGCACCAGTGCCTCAATCTCGTCGGTGAGCCCGGAGCGCGCATGTACGGTGGCAACCACCTCCTCGTCTTTTGTTTTGTCGATGATCATTCGAAATTTCATAGGTGCACCTCCTTGGTAACAACACTATAGCACATAAAAATGAAAAATGTTGCGTTTTGTGCCCAACGGTCATTTGCGCCTGCCAAGCGGTTAATTACCATGAAATACGGCGCGGAATCGTTTGGATTCCGCGCCGTGGTGTTATTCATAGTCAGTTAGTAAAACCTGCTCAAATTCAAACCAGTCCCGGGTCAGATCCAGGACCATATCCCAGGCACCGTCCTCCATAAACCGGTGGCTGACACCGGGAATGACTACCAGCTTTGCCTGCTTATTGATCCGGCGAAATTGCTGGATATCTTCAAAGCGGATATAGTCGTCTGTTTCGCCCTGTAGGATCAGCATGGGGATGCTGTGGTTAGCCAATACCGGATTCTTTTCCAATTCCTCGTAGAAGCTGTAGGTCACATCCAGAGGTCGGGGCAGGGGGAATGTGATTTTCTCCATAGCCCAGAAGGTCTCCCGGGAAAAGCGGATCATCCGCAGCAGCGTATCGTCCATACGAACCGATGGGGTCTGGATCACCAGCTTCAGTGTGCCGGGAAGCACCTGCAGCCGCTGCAGTGCCAGTAGGGTAATGTAGGCACCAAAGCCGGTGGCAAACACGCAAAGATCCTCCACCTGGGGATACTGCTCTTTGGCGTACTGCGCCACAGCAACCAGAGTGTCCACACAGTCCTGTACTGCCAGCTGATCAGCAGGATTTGATCCATGACCGGGAAGATCAAACCGGTAGGTGGCAGCGTAAAACAGTGCCATTTCCTCGGCGATACTTGCCTGGATGTCGTCACTGGCACTGCCGCCCAGTCCGTGAACACCCAGCACGATCCGCCGGATCTCTCCCTGCTCCGGAGCAGTCAAAAAGCAGGGGACGGTCAAACCGTCCTGTTTCAGCAGAAAATCTCTCTCCATACCCATCCCTCGATCCTTTTTGATAAGCACCATATTAACAGAAAAAGGAAGAATTTTCAACAGCTTTCTGCCGGGTACGATAAAGGGAAAAGAGTAGAACTTGGAAACTGCCGTTGCTGTCTGCGGTATCTTGTGATACAATATACCAATAAGCGCTTTATCCGAATCTATCTCGCAAAAAGCAGATGTTGAAAACAGTGAGGAGACGAAACCTTGGCAACGAACGCAAAAAGCTTATCAAAGGATTTCACCCGGGGAAACATTGCAAAGCAGCTGCTTTGGTTTACCCTTCCCTTTATGGCATCCAATGCCCTGCAGGTGCTCTACAGCACCATCGATATGATCATCGTGGGGGAATTTGTGGGAACACCCGGTCTGTCTGCCGTTTCCCAGAGCAGTCAGATCCTAAACTTTGCCACCATGGTCTGCCTTGGCTTTTCCAACGCAGGGCAGGTGCTGATCTCCCAGGCGCTGGGTGCAGGCAAACGAAAGGAAATGAATCAGATCATCGGCACGCTTTTCAGCCTGATCATGCTTCTGGCGGTGGTTTTGTCTGTGGTCATTCTGGGGGCAAGGACCTGGATCATGGATGTGATGAATATTCCTGTGGAATCCTATGCCTTTGCCACAGATTATTTGGTGATCTGCGGTGCCGGATTGATCTTCACTGCAGGCTATAACATGGTTTCCGCAGTCCTGCGCGGTATGGGAGATTCCAAGCGCCCCTTCCTGTTTATCGGTATCGCCTCGGCGGTGAATCTGGTGCTGGATATTTTGTTCACCGGTATTCTGGGATGGGAAGTGGCAGGCGCCGCCTGGGCTACCATTATCGGGCAGGCGGTGTCGTTTCTGTTTTCCATTTTCTACCTGTTCAAGCACAAGGCGGCCTTCGGCTTTGACTTCAAAAAGGAGAGCTTTGTGATCAATAAGCATTATACGAAGATGATCGGGGCGCTGGGCACACCCATGGCGATCCAGTCCGGCTGCATCAATCTTTCCATGCTGTTTGTAAATTCTATGATCAACGATGTGGGCGTGGTGGCGTCGGCGACCTTTGGCGTGGGCGTGCGCATCGATGACATTGTGAACAAGATATCCCAGGGCATCCAGTATGCTGCCATGCCCATGATCAGCCAGAATATTGCAGCAGGGCAGCAGAAACGCTCGGTGCAGGTAGTGCGCTACGCCTGGCTGTTTTCCGCGGTCTTGACCGTAGTGTTCATGGCCGCCTATATCGCTTTTGGAAAATATCTGTTTATGGCGTTTTCCGATGATCCGCTGGTGCATGATATGTCCGGCACATTCATCAAGGCGATTTTGTGGATGTTCCCGGCGCTTGCGGTGATGCGCGGCAGCAGCGCGTTTATTCAGGGGATCGGCAATGCCAAGCTTAGTATGGTGCTCGCTCTGTTGGACGGTGTCGTGCTGCGGATCGGTCTGAGCTGGCTATTCGGGATATTCCTGAACTGGGGCTTCTATGGCTTTGTACTGGGCTATGGTCTTGCACCTTACGGCTGCGCGATTCCGGGCATGCTCTACTTCCTGTCCGGCGTTTGGAAAAAACGAAGAGTTCTGGCAGAGGAGCTATAAC
Source organism: Faecousia sp. (assembly GCA_045657005.1). GTDB lineage: Bacteria > Bacillota > Clostridia > Oscillospirales > Oscillospiraceae > Faecousia. Next base: position 217 of record JAZOSG010000022.1, on the reverse strand, counting down.
ATGAAGATCCAGCTTTCTGACCATTTTACCTATGGACGGCTTCTGCGCTTTGCGCTGCCTTCCATTATAATGATGATCTTTACCTCCATCTACGGCGTGGTGGACGGTATCTTTGTGTCCAATTTTGCAGGCAAGACCCCCTTTGCGGCCATCAACCTGATCATGCCTTATCTCATGGTATTCGGGGTGGTAGGCTTTATGGTGGGCACCGGCGGCA
>JAZOSG010000021.1:0-10099 GCA_045657005.1 Faecousia sp. | reverse complement strand
CGCCGGGTGCCCTGGCTGTCATGGATCGCCGCTACAGTGTCCGCATCATACAGGGAAACAAGAATGTTGCTACCGCTGCCTATGATCCGGGCACCGGGGTCTGTGGAGCAGGTCAGGGTCGCGCCGGTGATATCCGCTTTGGACAGGTTACCGATGTCCAGGCGGTCTGTAAAGCTCACCTTATCCGGATCATAACCGATCGCGACAGAACCGGTATAGGTGTCCTTGATGGTCAAGGTAGCAGAAGATCTTGCGCCGTAGCAGATCTCATCCACCTTCGCATCGCCGGAAAGAACGATCCTGGACGAGGTTCCGGCAACATAGACGCAGTCACCGTAACAGCCCGGGGCTGCCTTGCCTGCTTTAATGCTGCCGCCGTACACATTCAGCTTTCCGTTGTTATGCACATAAATACTTGCGCCATAGCCATTATCAGAACCGATCAGGGGATTTCCGTTCGCGCCGTTTCCTGCGATCCCCAGCTGGTCACCGATAACCGTACCGCCATACATATTGAAAGTGCCTGTACAGGAGATCACGCCGCCCTTGGCGGTTTCATAGCCGGGATTGATCCCCTCTTCGGTGCGGATAAATTGCAGCGTGCCACCATACAGATCCACCGTGCATTTACTGCCGCTCATTGTGATCACACCGCCGCCTACATTGTTGTTGCCGCTGTAGGAGGTGACGCTGCCGCTACCTGCGGTGTCCATTAGGGTCAAAGCTGCGCTTCCTGCCAAATTAAAGGAACGCCCCTTGACCTGGATGCTGTGACCGTTCAGATCCAGGCACAGTTTCTCCCCGTCCAGGATCATTTTCTGGGCGGCACCCTGTAAAGGCAGATCCTCCGTCAGGTAATAGTGGCCGGTCCCAAAATACTGAACGCCGGTCTGGTCTGCGGTGACGGCTGACCATTCGACTGTTTCCCCACAGGACTCACATTCGCTGACACGATATTTTTTACCTACCAGCTCCAACATAGCGCCGTAGACTGCGATGATCTTCTCGCCCTCACCCTGGGCGGCTCTGGTGATGTTTGCCTCATAGGCGCCTTTTCCGTAAGTAGAGGAATTTTCATTATAGTTATATGCCAGGCTGTTGGGCATGTAACCGGAGTGTCCATTGGTATATGCCAGAACAAAGGGTGTACCATAGGTGGAGGCGTCGACCAGATCCAGCCAGTCATTGGCGGTGGTATTGGACAGGGTCGCACCGGCAGAATATCTGTCGAACATCTCGCAGGGAGAGGTCACCATCGCTACGGAATTTCCCATCATGATGGCGTTAAGCTCATAGGATACTTTTGTAGATGCTGTGTTATTTCTTCTGTTTCTAATATTGCTGGCATGGTACTTGGAGTTGAGGATATAAACCTTGCCATCCGTATGGGTATACCGATAGGGGAAGGAAACTGTTTTTCCCGCGTCCACAGCTGCATAATAGGCATCGGCAGCAGCGATCAGCCCCTTGGAATCCATCTGCGCGGCTGCGGAATAGTTGAGCTGACGGGTACGGATCCTGCCGGGCTCCAATTCTTCGGTCATGTTATTTTCCATGCAATCCAGAGCAACCTGGGACAGAAGATAGCCATAGATGCAGCTAAGAGAGGAATTAGGCAAAATATCTGCCGAAACCTTGTAGCTGCACCAGGGTGTCATACTTTCAGATACCCGACGGGCGTTGATATTACCGGAAGCCCCCTGAATAAAGGCTGCCCGACAGCCAGCTTTTTCCAGATAGTAGCGGAAGGAATTGATATAATCCGAGGTCACGCTTCCGTCTGTGCTGCCGCCCGGTGTCAGACAGGGATGCGCACGCCAGTTCAGGATCACGATGGGCGCATCTCCGTTTACAGGTGAAAAACGCAGTAGATACATGGTATCATTGGATTCGGAAACATTTTCAACCGTCCGGATCAGGGTGCTTGTAGAAACAGGCGTCTTGCTGCCGCCGAAATTAGAACCACCCACAAAGGAATTGGTGACCTTCCAAACACCGTTGGTCTTTTTCTGCTCTTCCACATTATAGTGGCGGACATAATTCAGCTGATAGCCGGAGGATTCCGAGGCATCGATCTGTCCCTTTGTCATAACCGCTTCGGTGCGGCTGTTATAAGCCTCTACAGCCGCTGCTACCATTTGCGACAGCGCGTACTCATAATATTTGTACAGCTCGGAATCTTTTGCCGAAGCGCGGCAGGTATCCAGATCAGCGGCATAGTGCGAATGACTTCCGCTGAGCATGATCTGATTCTGAGATATCACGCCGCTGCCCAGCCGGGCAACGATCTCTGCCCTGAGATCCTTGGTGGTGCCACCATAGCCGCTGATCGCATCGACAGTCAGGTAAAGAACCGTCTTTCCCCAGGCATCGGTAACAGAGGTACAGGTGACCTGCAGGCCGTCGTTATTGTCAATGACACCGTCGCCGTTATCGTCGATCATATCCGTTGCAGGGCGTTCGCTGCTGTTGGCATAGCCGGACAAAGGAACACCAATGATGCACTTTTCCGGTGCGGTCACATCATAGACCTTGTTTTCGGGGTCCTTCCAGGGATTGATATCCTTTTTTGCGTAGCCTACCAGGTAGCGATCATTCTCCTGGGACGCGGATGCACCAACGGTCAGAACACTTGCTACAACAGCAAGTATGCACAGTAGTGCAAGGATCCTTTTTCTCATAATGATTCCTCTTTTCGTGTGTCAAATAATATCTATTTTATTATATTTTACCGGTTTTGTAAAATCAAGACAGGTTCGATTATTTAGCACATTCTACAAAATTTTACACCCCTGCTTGTGCAAAAAGCTGCCTTTCTTTTGGAAAGGCAGCTTTTAATCAGGAGATCAGATCGTCAAAGGGAATATCCGGATAGTTGGTGAAGGCATTTTTAATATTGGGAATATTCCAATCCTTCATTGCAAAATAATACTTGCCGTACATGCTGAGCACCTGCTCTGTCTGGACATCCGTCAGGGTCGACCAGCAATCATCCACGCCCTGCATCTGCTCCATAAGGTTTCTGGAGACTGCCTTGCCGAACAGATACTGACCGTCATTGGTCAGGATATAGGCTCTGCCGTAAACAGGCATGTTGGCATTACGCTGGTTAATAGGCGTTGTGTTCGTCTTTTTCATAATGCCCTTAAGCAGGGTTCCTGTGGCGTTCTCCTCCCCTGCCGTAAAGTCTGTAAACTCCGAGCATCTGCACAAGGTCGTGAAATTCTCCGCTGACGGAACCGCCTTGACACTTAGGGTGACACCGAACTGCTTGATGTACGCAGCAGCTACCTCGTCGGCTTTAAAGCTGCCGGTGTAATACACACCCACCTGCGCCGGACGCAGATTCATTGCCGTCAGCTGCAGGCTGGCACGGTGGAAAGAAACCCCCTCGGCTTCGGTGACCTTCATATAGCCGTCCCGGTCAGCGCTCTCCTCCGAGAACGCACCGGCAACGCTTCCAGTCACATTCGTCAGTCTGCCATAGTCACCGTCGGCAACTGTGTAATCGTCGGTCTTGGAGTCGAAGCCATACAGCGTGCCATCGGTCACTGTGACTGCACCGGTTATATCACAGCCGTTTAGATCCAAATAGAGTTCCTTCGCGATATTCACCGACCGGGTCTCATCCTTCATAAGCATGATATAGCCGGAAGTATAGGCATCAGCAGCCTGCTGCAAAGAGTCAAAATATTGCGTTCCTGCTCCATCGCATAGGGCGGCAACCGTCTGGTTGCCGGGCGCTGTCAGCAGTAAGTCACTGCCTGAGACCTTGAAACTGTAGCTGCTGTCATTGACACAGGTCAGCTTAGAGCCGGTCAGGTCAGCACCCACGCAATTTCCGATGTCCATCCCCTTCTGCAGTGTGATGTTATCACTATTGAAATGCAGCGCCGCTGTGCCGGAATAAGCACCGGAGATATTAAGATTCACAGCGGCAGCCTTATTGTAATAGATCTCCTCTACATAGGCATCCCCGGACAGGGTGATCTGAGCGCCTTTTTCAGGCACATAGATACAGTCTCCCCTTGCCCCCTCAGCCGCCTTGCCGGAGAGGATCTTGCCGCCATACACATTGAGCTTGCCGGCGGTGCCCATAAACACTGTGCCGCCGCAGCCGTTTGAAACATTGGGCTTCTCCGCATAGTAGCTGGAGATCAGCATCTCGCCGCCGATCAGTGTGCCGCCGTACATATTGACAGTACCGGAGCAGGAGATCACACCGCCCATGCCCGTTTCATATTTCCCCTCCGGCAGCTCCTGTCTGATGAACTGCATAGAGCCGCTGTAGACATTTAAAGTACCGCCGCTCAGAACAGAGCAGACACCGCCGCCCACATTGTTGCCTCCGCTGTAGGAAATCATGCTGCCACCGCCTACGGTATCCATCAGATTCACAGTGCCGCCGTCGTTTATGTAAAGGCTCCTGCCCTGGATCTCAGATTTATGACCGTACAGATCCAGGCACAAAACATCACCTTTTTCAACCATTTTCTGATTTTCTCCATAACCGGCTGCCGGAAGATCCTCCTGCAAATAGTAATGTCCGGTACCCAGGTACTGATTACCAGCCTGCTCCGCGATCAGCGGTGTCCACTCCACTTCCGTCTTGCACGCCGGACACATGGCAGTGTACTTGCCCTCCCCCATCGCTGTAAGCATCTTTTTAAACTGCTGGACCAGTGCCTCGCCGGTACCCCGGGCAAACCGGGTGGAGTTTGCCTCGTAGCTGCCGGCGCCAAAGAACTCATCTCCGTTGGCACCCCAGCCGGTGATCTCAGCGTATTCGTCGGAATTGTAGGCATACTCCAGCCAATTGGGGATGTAGCCCTTGCCGTCATTGGAATAGCCCATAACAAAGGGCGTACCGTAGGTCTGTTCATTGACCAGCTCCAGCCAGTCGTTATCCGCATCCACCCGGGAGCCCTTCAGATCGTAGCGGTCAGATATCTCATTTGGGGCTGTGACAAAGGCAACGGATCCGCCCAGCAAAATGGTATTGAGCTCCAGCTTTGTGTATGAGGCGCTGGTGGTGGTAGCTCTGGTACGGATATTGCTGGCGTGGAACTTAGAGTTCAGGATATAGGTCATGCCATCGGTATGCAGATATTTGTACGGAACCGCAGGTGTAGTGTTTCCGACGATTTCCGAATTGAATTGGTTCGCCGCGGCAAGCAACCCTTCACCGTCATCCTGCTTTTCAGCGTAGTAAGAGACCTGCAGGGTGCTGATCTCACCGGCAGGCAGCGGATCGGTCATTTTCCGTTCCATGCAGTCCATGGCGATATCCGCCAGGATCCTGCCATAGACATTGGAATCCTTAACGCCGGTTTCCTTGTCCCAGTCGGTCCTGGTAACGCTGTTCATGACCGTGTTGCCTGCCGCGCCCTGTAAAAACGCGGCACGGTAGCCAGCCTTTTTCAGGTTGGTACGCAGGGAGTTGACATAGTCAGAGGAGACGAAGGTCTTATTGGTGCCGCCACTGTTATTTGTGGTATGGGCACGCCAGTTGACGAACACCACCGGCTCTTTTCCGCTGTTTTCATCGAAGGTAAACTTCAAGATATGCATATTATTGTCGGCTTCGTAAGCATTATCGTTGGCAGTTACTTTGTAGGTCACACCTTCCAGCTTTACATTGCTGCCCAAATTTGAATAGAGCTTACCAAAGTTAGAGCCGGAGACATACTGCTTAACAGTATTGCCGCTGGTCAGCTCCATATCATAGTGGCGGATGGCATTCATGCGATAGCCCTCGCCGCCGTTATAGCCCAAGCTCTTGGTGGATTCCAGAGCATTGATCGTGCCCTTGGACATGGTTGCCGGGGCGCGGTCATTATATGCCTCCAGCGCCGCAGCCGTCATCTGGCTTACGATGTAAGCATAATAATCGGGGTGGGTCTTTTTCATGGTGTTGAAATTCACACCGGAATGGGTGTGGCTGCCATTGACCATGATCCTGTCCTTTGTGATCACATCTTTGCCCAATGCCTCCACCACAGCGGTTCTTACATCGCTTGTGGGAGAGGAATAGCCTTGCAGGGCATCGATGGTAAAGTACATGACGGTATTGCCAAAGGTATCGGAGACAGCAGTGCAGGTAGTATACAGACCGTCACCTTCGCCGATCACGCCATCGTCATTATCGTCCATTTGACCGGTGCAGTTACGGTCGTAGTCATTACCGTTACCGGTCAGCTGAACGGTGTTCAGGATCCCCTGGGTATGGTCGTTGGGATCGACCCAGGGGTTGACATCCTTAATGGCGTAGCCTACCAGGTAGGTATCGGTATCCTCCCGAGCGGAGACATTCACGCAGAACATCCCTGTCAAGATCGCAAGAATACACGCCAGCGCGATGAATCGTTTTTTCATAAGCTTAGCCTCATTTCTTTATGCGGCTGTTTCAGACTGGGTCTTTTCCTGCTCCGCCGCTAACAGATTGGGAATATTCCAGGAATTCATCAAGTCCGGGTATGTCTCATACATGGTAAGCATCGCTTCTGTCTGGGTCTCGTCCAGCGATCCCCACAGAGCATCTGCCATTTCCACCTGGGTACGCAGGCTTCTGGATGCGCAAGCACCGAACAGGTACTGTCCGTCATCCAGTAAAATATAGGCTCTTCCATAGACCGGCAGCTGGGAATGATACTGGTTTGTTGTTGCCTGATTGGTGGGTTTCAGGATGTTCTTCAGCAGTGTGCCGGTAACATCCGTATTCTTGTCCTTACCGGCGGTAAAGTCTGTAAAAGCAGACCAGCGGCACTGGGACAGGTTTTGCTCCGTGGGTTCTTCCTGAACGCTCAGGATCACACCGAACCGGGTAATATGCTCAGCGATCAGTTCGTCACCGGAGAAGTTGCTCAGGTAGTACAAGCCTGCCTCGCCGGGACGCAGATTCATGGCCGTCAGTTCCAGGGCATACCGGTGGAAGGACAGCGTGCCTTCGTCTTCCAGCATCACATAGCTTTCCGCCGCCTTGGCAGCACCGGAATTAAGGGTCAGCTTGCCGTAGCCGTAGGAATCCACGACTTTAAAGTCATCCGTCCGGGTATCCCAGGCGCAAAGAGTCGCATCCTGCGCTACATCGGCAATCATATCGCAGCCGTAAAGATCGATCTCGATATCCCGGTCAACAGTGACGGCTTCTGTCTGATCCTTTAAAAGACGGATATAACCGCCGGAATAGGCGCTGACAGCATCCTGCAGAGCGGTAAAGCGCCGGGTGCCCTGGCTGTCATGGATCGCCGCTACAGTGTCCGCATCATACAGAGAAACAAGAATGTTGCTGCCGCTGCCTATGATCCGGGCACCGGGGTCTGTGGAGCAGGTCAGGGTCGCACCGGTGATATCCGCTTTAGACAGGTTGCCGATGTCCAGGCGGTCAGTGAAGGTCAGCTGACGCGGATCATAGCCTATAGACATTGTGCCGGTATATGTTCCTTTTATGGTCAGGGTGGCTGCGTTTCGCGTGCCGTAGCAGATATCGTCCACCACCGGATCGCCGTCGATCACCACACGGGCAGAGCCGCTGGCAATATAGATGCAGTCACCGTAGCAGTCTGGAGCTGCCTTGCCTGCTTTGATGCTGCCGCCGTACATATTCAGCTTGCCGAAAGACATATAAATACTGGCACCGCAGCCGTTGAACACATCGTTTCGGACTGCGTTGTACTCGGATTCCAGCAGTTCGCCGCCCTGAACACAGCCGCCATAGATATTGACTGTGCCGGAGGACGAGATCACGCCGCCCTTGCTGGTCTCATAGCCGGGATTGATGTCGTCGGAGCGGATAAACCGCAATGTGCCGCCATACAAGTTAAAGGTTCCGCCGCTGTTCAGCACAACACCTCCGCCTACATTATTATTGCCGCTGTAGGAGGTGACGCTGCCGCCGCCGGCACTGTCAAAAATACTCACTGTAACGCCGCTCACGATATAAAAGGAGCGACCCTTGGTTTCGATGCTGTGACCGTTCAGGTCAAGACACAGGGTATCCCCTGCCACCATCATCTTCTGGGTGTTTTTCTCCAGCGGAAAATCCTCAAGCAGATAATAGTGTCCGCTACCCAGATACTGGTTGCTGCTCTGTCCGGCAAGCATGGGTGTCCACTGCACCACCTCGCCGCACTCTTCACAATTCCGGGTCACAAATCCGTTGGTGACGATATCGATCATCCTGCCGAACTCCGCGATCAAGGCTTCACCCTGGCCCTGGTCAAAGCTGGAGGTGTTGGCTTCGTAGCTTCCTTCTGCAAAAAGTGTGCTGCCGTCCTTGCCTCTGCCGGTAAGGGCATAGTATTCCGGGGAATTATAGGTATAATTCAGGTAGTTAGGCAGGTAGCCCTTGCTGTCATTGGTGTAGCCCAGAACAAAGGGCGTGCCGTAGGTCTGCTCATCCACCAGATCCAGCCAGTCATTGTCCTCCGGGCGCAAAGAGCCGTTGATATCATAATAGTCAGACAGCTCATTCGGCGCGGAGACGAACATCACCGCATTACCGATGCTGATCACATCCAGCTCCAGCGTGGTATACGATGCAGCCTGCGTCATTCGGGTCTTGACCTTATTGGCATGGAATTTAGAATTGAGGATGTAAGTCTTACCATCCTTCGGCCAGATGTATTTATAGGGGAAATCCGTATCCTTGACGGTGCCTGCTTCCAGCTTGGCAAAATAGTCCAGCGCGGCAGCCTGCAAGCCGGGGGTATCCGTCTCCGGTTGCCCGTACCAGCTGTTCTGCAGTGCGCGGATCTTGCCCACAGGCAGCGGATCGGTCATATTCTTTTCCATGCAATCCAGGGCGATCTCAGCCAGGATCCTGCCGTAGACGGACATGGTTTTCTTTTTACCGGGACATACAGCGACCCAATCATCGCTGACTGTGCTCTTGTCGATGGTATTGCCGGCCGCGCCCTGCAGGAAGGCGGCGCGATAGCCTGCCTTTTCCAGATTATAGCGCAGAGAGCCAACATAGTCGGCAGAGGCGATCGTTTTGGTCGTTCCACTGCTGCTACTGTTTGTCGTTGGGTGACACCGCCAGTTGACCATGACCACAGGCTTTTTCTGGCTGCCCTCAGCAAAATCGAATTTCAAAAGGTGCAGGGTGTTGTCCGCCTCTGCCACATGGGAAAAGGAGGTCACCTTATAGCCGGAAAGTCCGGTGCCGGCGCTGGTGCCCACTGCCCTGCCGCCATTACCGAAGTTAGAGCCGGCGACATAGGATTTTTTATCCGAGCCCTTGGCGCTGGTGATGTCATAATGGCGGATCACATTCATGGCAAAGCCCTTGCCGCCATTATAGCCCATAGACGCGGTGGAATCCGTTGCGTCGATGGAGCCCTTGGTCATGGTGGCTGCCTCCCGGTCGTTGTACGCCTCGATGGCAGCGGCAGTCATTTGGCTGAGCACATACTCGTAGTAGCGCTTAAAATCCGGATTGGTACTATTCTTCAGTCCGGCAAAGTAGGCGCTGGAATGGGTATGGCTGGCGCAGACCATGATCTGACTCTGGGAGATCACACTGCTGCCCAGCTGGGCTACCACCGCGGCGCGGACATCTGTAGTCAGATTCCTGTAGCCCTGGAGGGAATCGATGGTGATGTACATAACTGTGGTGCCGTAGGGGTCAGTTACGACAGTACAGGTAGTCTGCAGACCATCCTCGTTATCGATCACGCCGTCGCCGGTATCGTCCATCAGTCCGGTGCAGGCACGCTGATCATCATTGCCGTTGCCGGTGAGGTTGATGGGGATCACGCCCTTGGTGTGATCCGTGGGATCGACCCAGGGGTTCATATCCTTTTTTGCGTAACCCACCAGGTACTGCTGCGCATCCGTATCGGCGGCAGATACTGTGGCGAAAATGCCTGTCAGGAGCGCAAAAACGCAAAGCAATACAACGATTTTTTTCTTCATCAGCTTTTCCTCTTCTCGTGATTACAACTTATCAATTTATTATATTTTCTTTAAGGTGTAAAATCAAGGAAAATATACTTATTTGGCGGATCATACAAATTAAGATAGTGCTGATTGTGCAATTAGACGGCATTCGCGTGTGATTAACAGCCGTTGGATAGATTCCAGTTTATCGAGCTGT
>JAZOSG010000020.1:0-6141 GCA_045657005.1 Faecousia sp. | reverse complement strand
CTATCTGGAAGAGGACGATCTGGTACGGGTCAAGGGCGGCATGAAGGAGCTGGGCAAGACTCCCTCCCGGGCTGTCAGCCTGCACCAGAGGATCTACGAGACCAATCCCGATATCCACGCGGTGCTGCTTGCCCACCCGGTGCATGCCATGGCGTTTGCAGTGACCGATGCCAAGTTCGATCCCCGGACCATTCCGGAAAGCTACATCCTGCTGCGGGATGTAAAGCGTCTTCCCTACGGCGAGATCTACACAAAGCAGGACGAGACTGCCCGGGAATTCAGCGAGGTCACCCCGGCTGTCATGGTGGACAACGAGTGCGTCATCGTCACAGGCGGAAGCCTTTTGCAGGCCTTTGACCGTCTGGAGGTCATGGAATCCACCGCCCACTCCATCATCAACTCCGGTGCCATCGGCAATATCGTCCACATCACCCAGGAGGAAGTGGAGGATCTGAAAATAGCGTTTAATCTAAAGGACTGATACAGCTGAGGTTGCCTCAAAGGGGGGCAACCTCTTTTTTTGCCGCCGCATCATGAAATTTCGGTTTGTGGAGTTGTTTCGTAGATGATCGTAGGGACGCTCCTCCCTGAGCGTCCGCGGACACCCGGGGACGGGTGTCCCTACATTGTTGTACGGCAGACAGCTCGATAAATTGGACACTTTTGAATTCTGCGTGTTTTACTCCTTGCAGGTTTTTACATTCTATGCTACAATTAGAATATAATGGGTAAGGAGGTTATTTCTTTGCGTTATTATTTAGCAATCGATATTGGCGCTTCCTCTGGCCGGCACATTCTGGGTCATGTACAGGACGGCAAGCTGGTTCTGGAGGAGATCTACCGCTTTGACAACCTGCAGCTTTCCAAAAACGGTCACGACTGCTGGGACATGGACAACCTGTGGAACGGCATTCTGGGCGGCTTGAAGGCCTGTAAAGCCGCCGGCAAGATCCCAACCACAGTGGGCATCGACACCTGGGCGGTGGACTACGTGCTGCTGGACGAAGCCGATCAGGTTATCGGCGACGCGGTAGCCTACCGTGACAGCCGCACTGAGGGCATGCTCGACGTTGTCAATGCCATCATCCCGGCAGACCAGCTGTACGCCAGAGCCGGCATACAGTATCAGCCCTTTAACACCATCTACCAGCTGATGGCGCTGAAGCGTGAAGCCCCCCAGCAGCTGGAAAAGGCAAAGTGGATGCTGATGATCCCGGAATACTTCAATTTCCGGCTCACCGGCATCAAGCAAAATGAGTACACCAACGCTTCCTCGACCAATCTGCTTCACGCAGAAAGCAAGACCTGGGATAAGGAAGTGATCGAAAAACTGGGACTTCCCGTGGAGATCTTCCACGAGCTTGCCGTTCCCGGTACGATCCTTGGCAATCTGCTGCCGGAGATTCAAAAAGAGGTTGGCTTTGACACCACCGTGATCCTGCCTGCCACCCATGACACCGGCTCTGCATTTTTGGCTGTGCCTGCCCGGGATGACAACGCGGTGTATCTGTCGTCAGGCACCTGGAGCCTTTTGGGTGTGGAGAACGAAGTGGCGATCACCAGTGAGGAAAGCCGCCTGCAGAACTTTACGAATGAGGGCGGCGCCTGGTACCGCTACCGTTACTTAAAAAACATCATGGGTCTGTGGATGATCCAGTCTATCCGCCGGGAGCTGAACGGCGTTGCCTATGTACAGGGCAAACAGAACCGCACTGTAAGTAGCAAGCAGTGGAGCTTCCCCGACCTGATCGCTGAGGCAGAAAAATGTGAGGACTTTACCTCTGTTGTGGATGTAAACAAGGACTGTTTCCTGTCCCCCGACAGCATGATCCAGGCGGTAAAGGACGAATGTGCCCGTACCGGACAGGCTGTGCCCGAAACCGTGGGGCAGATCATGCAGTGTGTTTACACCAGCCTTTCTGTGTGCTACCGGGATGCTATCAATAGTCTTGAAAAGCTGACCGGCAAGCACTACACCAGCATTAACATCGTTGGCGGTGGCTGCCAGGATATGTACTTAAACCGCCGCACCGCCCAGGCAACAGGCTTGCCGGTATATGCCGGTCCTGTTGAGGGTACTGCCATCGGCAATCTGCTGGTGCAGATGATCGCCGGCGGCGATCTTGATTCCTTACAATCCGCGCGAGACGCGATCCGTAATAGCTTTGAAATCAAGGAGGTCAACTGATCATGAGTTACGCAGAAGCAAAAGCAAAATACGCAGCCCTGGGCATCGACACCGATGCCGCTATCGCAAAGCTGAAGACTGTCCCCGTAGCCCTGCACTGCTGGCAGGGTGACGATGTCCGCGGCTTTGACACCGATCCCAACAAACCCCTGACCGGCGGCATCCAGACCACCGGCAATTACCCCGGCCGCGCCCGGACACCCGAGGAGCTGATGGCTGACATCGATGTGGCACTGAAGCTTTGCCCCGGCACCAAGAAGCTGAACCTGCACGCCTGCTACGCCATCTTTGACGAAGAAAACGGCGGCTGGGTAGATCGGGATAAGCTGGAGCCCAAGCACTTCAAAAAGTGGGTGGACTTCTGCAAGGAGCGTGGCCTTGGCTGTGACTTCAACCCCACCTTCTTCTCCCATCCCAAGTGCGATCCTCTGACCCTTTCCTCCCCCAATGAGGAGACCCGGAAGTTCTGGATCGACCACGGCAAGGCATGTATCCGCATCTCCCAGTATCTTGCTGAGGAGCTGGGTCAGCCCTGTGTTATGAATATCTGGACCGGCGACGGCTTCAAGGATGTGCCTGCCGACCGCATGGGCCCCAGAGTCCGCTACCGCCAGTCCATCGATGCCATCCTGTCCGAGCCTTTTGACTTTAGCAAGGTCAAGCCCTGCGTCGAGAGCAAGGTCTTCGGCATCGGCGTGGAGGCCTACACCGCAGGCAGCGCTGAGTTCTCCCTGAGCTACGCCGCCATGAACAAGGATAAGTGCATCCCCCTGATGGACAACGGTCACTACCATCCCACCGAGGTGGTCTCCGACAAGATCCCGGCACTGCTTGCCTTCTTCGATGAGGTGGCGCTGCACATCACCCGTGGCATCCGCTGGGACTCCGATCATGTGGTGTTGCTGGATGACGAGACCAAGGAGATCTGCAAGGAGATCGTCCGCTGCGGCGGTCTGGATGGCGCTGTCAAGATTGCACTGGATTACTTCGACGCTTCCATTAACCGCATCTCCGCCTGGACTGTGGGTCTGCGGAACCTGCAGAAGGCGCTGCTGATGGCGCTTCTCACCCCCGACTTCACCGAACTGCAGAATTCCGACAACTGGACGGAGCTGATGGTTCGCCAGGAGGAAGTGAAGACTCTGCCCTTCGGCGAGGTTTGGGAAGCCTACTGCCGCCAGTGCGGCGTTCCTGCTGACGGCGAGTGGTTCGCCACCGTAAAGCAGTACGAAAATGAAGTTCAGCTGAAAAGAGGTTAAGAGATAAATGAAGGTTACCGGTTACACTGAGCAGCTGAATGCCTTAGCTGCTATGTCCAATAAGTACGGCGCGAATCCGGAATATGTTCTGGCAGGCGGCGGCAATACTTCCTTTAAATGCGACGATTACCTGTGGATCAAAGGCTCCGGCACTTCCCTGGCTACCATCAAGGGTGAGGATTTCGTGGTGCTGGAAAGAAATCTTCTGGCACAGATGTGGAACGCCCAGTATCCTGCCGACGAGGCAGAGCGTGAGGCCGCAGTCCTGGAGGACATGATGGACGCCCGGATCAAGGGTGAAAACCGCCGTCCCTCCGTGGAGACACTGCTTCACGATCTGTTCCCCCAGAAGTACATCCTGCATGTGCATCCTGCCATCGTTAACGGCATCACCTGCTCTAATGAGGGCAAGGCTGCCATGGAGCGTCTGTTCCCCGAGGCTGTCTGGGTAGATGCCTGCAAGCCCGGCTACATCCTGGCGCTGGAGTGCAAGCAGGTGATGGATGCTTACAAGGCAGCTAACGGCAAGGACTGCAACTTGCTGTTCCTGCAGAACCACGGCATCTTCTTTGCCGGCGATTCTGCTGAGGAAGTGGGCAAGCTGGCTGAGAAAACTATGGAAACCCTGAAGGCCGCTGTCAAGCGTCAGCCTGCACTGGAAGAGATCGAATACGATCTGCAGAAGGTGGTCGCCATCTCCCCTGTTCTGCGTGCCCTTTACGGTGAGGGTCAGCCTGCCACCGTCAAGTTCCTGGCAAACAAGGAGATCCTGGGCTACGATCCCACCACCGAGGCACTGTCTCCCGACCACATCGTTTACTGCAAGGCAAAGCAGCTGATTATCCCTGCTGATGCTGACGGGGACAAGCTCAAAGAGCTGTTTGATGCCTTTGTTGCTGCCAATGGCTACAAGCCGAAGATCGCCTTTGTGGAAGGCCTTGGTATGTTCGCCTGCGGCATGACCATGAAGGAAGCTGTTACTGCCCAGACTGTGATGCTGGATGCTGTGAAGGTAGTCGCCTATGCCGAGTCCTTCGGCGGTGTGTCCCCCATGCCCCAGTTCCTGATCGATTTCATCGTCAACTGGGAAGTGGAGAGCTACCGCTCTAAGGTCAGCCTGGCCGGCGGCGCTGCCAAGCGGATGGCAAACAAGGTCTGCGTAGTCACCGGCGGCGCCCAGGGCTTCGGCAAGGGCATTTGCGACGCGCTGTATGAAGAAGGCGCATATCTTGCCATCGTGGACATGAATCTGGACGGCGCAAAGGCTGCTGCCGCTGAGTACGGTGAGGCAGGCTTTGCGGTCTACGCCAATGTCTCCGACGAGGAATCCGTCAAGGCAATGATGGATCAGATCGTCGCCCACTTCGGCGGCGTGGATGTGTTCGTCAGCAATGCCGGTATCGCCAAGGCAGGCTCTCTGGAAGAAATGACCAAGCCCGTCTTTGAGCTGGTCACCGCTGTCAACTACACCGGCTACTTCCTGTGTGCCAAGTACGCATCCGCTGTGATGAAGCTGCAGCACAAGTACGCTCCCGAGTACATGATGGATATTATCTCTATCAACTCCAAGTCCGGACTTCTGGGCTCCAACAAGAACTTTGCCTACGCAGGCTCTAAGTTCGGCGGCATTGGTCTGACCCAGTCCTTTGCCATGGAGCTGGCACCCTTCAACATCAAGGTCAATGCCATCTGCCCCGGCAACTATCTGGACGGTCCTCTGTGGTCTGACCCGGAAAGAGGTCTGTTCGTCCAGTACCTGAACGCCGGCAAGGTGCCCGGTGCCAAGACTGTGGAGGATGTTCGCCGGTTCTAGGAGTCCAAAGTGCTGTTGAACCGTGGCTGTCTGCCTATCGATGTGGCACGCGCCATCTTCTACATCAGCGAGCAGTCCTACGAGACCGGTCAGGCGGTTCCCGTCACCGGCGGTCAGGAAATGCTGAATTAATTCCATATACATGATAAGAGCCGACCACGATTGTGGCCGGCCCTTTTATGTGCTGTGAATCCCGATTTATCGAGCAGTTACAATAAAGCGATCCTGCGGCTTCTCCTCGAGAAGAAGGCTTTCGTCTGCCTGTCTAACAAACTACTCAATTCAATAGACGATCAGCGCTCGGATTCGTGCTTTTCTTCTTCGTATTTTACTTCCTGCCAGAAAAGGTCGGAATTCTTCTTTTCTTCTTCCGGATTCTGCTGCTGTTTATTTTCTTTCATAGTTTCATCTTCTTTCTGTCAAATGTGTTGAGTAATGCTTCTTGCCACATGGACACCACTGGCGGAAGCATGGGATAATGAATGGGTGATGCCGCTGCCGTCACCGATGATATACAAGCCCTTATGGCAGGTTTGGAGAGTCTCGTCCACCTCCACCTCCATATTATAGAACTTGACCTCTACACCGTAGAGCAGCGTATCGTCGTTTGCCGTACCGGGCGCGATCTTATCCAAGGCATAGATCATTTCGATAATGCCGTCCAGCAGACGCTTGGGCAGCACCAGGCTTAAGTCTCCCGGCGTGGCGTTCATAGTTGGTGTTGTGAAGGATTCCTCGATCCGCTTGGTCGTGCTGCGCTGCCCCCGGATCAGGTCTCCAAACCGCTGCACCATCACACCGCCGCCAAGCATATTGCTTAAGCGGGCGATGGACTCGGCATAGCCGGTGGAATCCTTAAAGGGTTCGGAAAAATGTTTGGC
>JAZOSG010000019.1:0-2031 GCA_045657005.1 Faecousia sp. | reverse complement strand
ATTCCTTAACAGGGATGCTGTAGTCCAGCACCGGCACGATCAGCTGCGCGTCCCGTTCCAGACGGATGATAGAGAACTGTCCCAGGGTCACAAACAGTCTGCGGCTCTCCCCGGAAAGCACCAGCTCCTCGTCAAAGGTCTGCACGATATTATCCGGCAGCTGCACCACCGTGGTATCCTTGAAGCTGCAGTCGCACAGCTCCCGAACCTTGGAGCTGAGCACCATGGGATCCAGCACCTCCACCACGGCGGTGGGACGGTTGGCGCTGTAGCGGCTCAGACCGTCGGCACAGTTGATCCGGGTGTCACTGCTGAAAATGTGGGCGCGGCTGTCCTCGCCGCACAAAACGGCACGCTTTGAGAAGACTGCCAGACCGTACAGGGCGGCAGGTCGGTTGCCACTGATAGTGGCGTCGGCAAGGATCCGGTAGTAGAAGGTCACATCGATGCAGTAGTGATTCCGGTCAAAAGCCACCGGCTCCACATCGATGTAGGTGTACAGCAGATCGGCGCAGCGAACCTTCGCGCCGGCGGCGCTGTCCAGTATAGCCTGGGAGCCTCTGGTTAAGTAAACGCGAAGATCCTCGATGCAGTCCTTATCCCGGCAACTGTCTGTGATCTTTCGTGTGTGGATGGAAAGTGCCTGACGCAGATCCTGGGGATCACAGCGCACACCTTCCTGGCAATGCTCAGACATGATGATACCTCCCAATGAGAATTTCTGAGTGAGCTCAATAAGCATGATCGCTTATAGGACAGTTTATGCGCTGTTTTCCAGTCTGTGCAATGGCTGTAAAAAATGCGCCGTGGGCAGTCTTCGTTGACTGCCCACGGTCTGTTCATTTAAAAATATATCGGGTCTGGCTGTGCCAGCGCTGCCCGGCTTTGACAAAGGGCTGCACCCATTGCGGTTTGTTCACGGAATCGGGATAGCACTGGGTCTCCAGCGCCACGCCGCCCCGACGGCAATAAGAAACACCGTCTTTGCCGGTCTGCCCCTCCAGGAAATTACCGGAATAGAACTGGATCCCCGGACGGTCGGTGGATACGGTCATGGTGCGGCCGGAGGTAGGGTCGTGCAAAATGGCACAGGGATCGGTAAAGACCTCGAAATTGTGGTCATAACCACCCTGCAGCCGGAAGGCATCGTGGTCCTGCTCCAGATCCCGGCCAATCGGCTTTGGCTCCCGGAAATCCATAGGCGTGCCTGTAACGCTGCACATTTGCCCGGTGGGGATGCATTCGGCATCACTGGGGGCGTAGAACCGGGAGGGCAGGATCAATGTCTGGGACATGGCAAGCTCCGGCTTGTCATGCCCTGCCAGATTGAAGTAGCTGTGGTTGGTTAGATTCAATACGGTATCTTTGTCGCTGACCGCGTCATAGAGGATCTGCAGCACACCGTCCGGCTCCAGTCTGTACGTTACACGGATCTCTGCGTTACCGGGGAAGCCCTGATCGCCGTCGGGACTGAGCAGGAAAAACTCGATCAGGTTTTCCTCGTGACGCGCAACACGCCACATACGGAATGCATAGCTGTCCGGACCGCTGTGCAGATTGTTGCCGTTGTCGTTGGCAGGCAGGGTCACTTCCTTGCCGCCCAGCAAAAAACGCGCGCCGCCGATCCGGTTGGCGTTGCGGCCTATGGTAGCACCGAAATAGGTGGTGCTGGTGCGGTAACCGTTGCAGTCATCAAAGCCCAGAACCACATCTGCCAGATTTCCCTGGGCATCCGGTACAAAAAGACGCACCAGCGTTGCGCCAAAGTCTGAAAGCTGCGCGGAAAGCTTTCCGCTGCGGATCGTATATAACCATGCCTGCTCCCCGGAGGGCAGGACACCGAAAGGCTGTTTCATCATGAGAAATCTCCTATCAAGGATTGTTAGCAAATAGTATACTACACACATTTTGGATTTTCAAACCCTTTTCCCCAAAAAGAACCGGACAAAAGGACAATTCGGCAATATGAAGAAAATCGCCCTGCCCGGCAGGAAAAATTTGCCAAAAAAGACCATAGCCTTGCCGATTAAA
>JAZOSG010000018.1:0-2820 GCA_045657005.1 Faecousia sp. | reverse complement strand
GGACTCCAGAGTGGAGGGCAGCACGATCTCTTCCAGGCCGGTCAGGTTTGCAAAGGCATAGCAGCCGATCTTCTCAATGCCTTCGGGAACGATGACCTTGGTAATGGTGGATTCACCGATGTACCACTGCTTGGAGGTCTCCGCATCATCAAATGCCAGCTCCTCCTCTGTCTTGGGAATGTACTCAAAGTTTGCAAACGCAAAGTTTCCGATCTCGGTCAGCGGCAGATCCTCAGGCACTACGACCAGACCGCCGTTACCAAAGTAATGGGTCAGGCTTGCACCGGTTAAAATGTAAGGATCTTTGACCTCCACGGAGACGCTTTCTGAGTAGTAGGTGCTTTTACCGTCCATCATGACCTTGATGGTGACGGAGGCAAAACCTTCTGCCACCGCAGTCACATTGCCGTTTGCGTCGATCTTTACGATGTTTTCATTGCTGGTCTCAAATTCGACGGTGGTGTCATTGGGGAAATAGGCATCCAGGTCGTAATTCAACAGCACCGTTTCAGAGGGGTACAGGGACAGATTGTAATTGCCCTCAAAGAACCGCTTATCGCCGGTATCGCCGATATCCTTTTCCTCGCTGTCCACCACATAGTAGGCTTTCTGGGTGGTGTAGCCGGTCAGCCGGAAAATGTCAGCAACCGGCTTATCATAGCGGCGGTAACCGTCATCGTCCTCTCCCAGAACTGTCACCGGGAAGAGAATATTTTTTCCGGTCTTGGGATCGCTGACCTTGATGGTCGCGCTGCCGGTGCCTACCGCTACCAGCTTATTGTTGACCACACGGGCAACGCTGGGCTTGGAGGACGCAAAGGTAAGCAGCTCTGCCCATTCGGTGTCCGGATGGACCAGCGGCTCCAGGGTGTAGACCTCATTGGGACTCAGGGTAATGCCCTCTTCGGTCAGGCTCTCAAAATAGAAATCGATGTAATTGGCGGGAAGACCGATCTCATAAGTGGCGTAGTTCAATGCATAGTCATAGCAGGTAAGCGCAAAGGACATATCATTGACAGAGCCATCTTTAATGCTCCAAATGTAGTCGGTCAGCTCAAATTTAACGGTAGTAACGCTGTCACGCTGAGAGTAGACAGGAGTCATGTACTGCTCAAAGGCAAACAGCTCAGGAATGGCGTTGCCTTCCTCATCTGTGCCGTTGCCCACATAGCCCAGCTGGGCAGACATGGCATGGTGGTTATCATAGATATCCACATTGGCGTACAGCCGGTTCTTCTTCAAGGTCTTGTCGTACTCATACTCGAAGGTGACACCGGAAACGGTAGGTGCTTCAAAGTCGATAGTCAGGGGGAAGGAGAAAACATTCTTCTTGTTGGTTTCCAATCCGCCCTCCTCATAATCCAGATAACCGGTCAGGGTGACGGTGTACTCGGTATTGTTCTTCAGATTGTAGTCCTGGGTGTCGAACTCGATCTCCACATTAGCAGGATAGATCGAGCCGCCGTCGCCGTAGGACTTACGCACATCGGTATCCACTGTCTCAAAAACCACCTCACCGGTCACATCGTCGGTAATGGCGATCTCGATCCGCTGGGCGTTACGCAGAAGTCCTGCCCAGACAAACCGCAGAGAGTGGATCGTGCCCTCCATGTTGGACAGGGCGATATAATCCCGGTTGGCGGAGATGATCATGTCATTGGGATCCTGCAGGAAGTAGTAGGAGCCCAGGTAGCTGACATAGTCCTCGGACACACCGCCGATGGGACGGGTGGCGTAGGCATCTGCCATGGTCTTATCTTCTACCGCAACAGAATCATCCAGCTCGTCGGCGTTGGTATCATAGTAATCCAGGTCGAACAAGGGCGCTGCTGTCCAGTCGCCGTAGAAGGCAAGATAAGGAACGCTCAGATCGATCTTGGTGCCACTCTTGGCGTCCAGCGTGATGTAGCCTTCCACATACATGCCGTTTTCAAAGGAATTGTTCAGATATTCCTTGTCGCTGTCGCTGAGGGTGATGGTGACCGTCACATCCACGCTTTCGCCGGCAGGTACGGAGATCTTTGTGCCCTTGTGGGATTCGCCGTTGACAGAGGTGATCTGTACGCTGGCACCGTCCAGAAGATAAGCTTCCTCGGTAACAGTGGTCTCACCGGCGTTGGTCTTGGTGTCGCTGACACCCTCGGTCATCACATAGGCACCCAGGTCATAGGTCAGCTTCTTCTTGCCGAAGTTATTGACGCTGAAGGACATTTCATAGACGCCGGTCTTTTCCGGATCGTCGCCAAGCTCCAGCTTGGTCTTGTCCATGGCGTTACCGTCGGCATCGTAGGTGGTGATGTAGGCGGTGGTGTTGATGGAATTGAGCAGGTTGGCAAGGCCAGCACCCTGCTTTCTGACAGAGTAAGGCAAGCCGTTGGTGTTGTTGGCAATGTCCGCGGTGGACATCATCAGGCAATTGACCATGGCGTTGACCTTCGCGTTATCGTTTGCAATATCTGGGAAATTCTCAACAACATACTGGCGCAGGAGAATGACCACGCCTGCCAGGTTGGGGCAAGCCATGGAGGTGCCGGACAGCCGGTCGTAACCGCCACCGGTCACAGAGGAAAGGATATTGCCACCGTGGGCGGTGATCTCAGGCTTCAGCTCCAGGTTAGGTCCGGGGCCCCAGGAGGAGCAGTCGGAGATGAAGGGACCGGAGGTCTGATCCTTGCTGATGGTCAGCTTGCCGCTGCCCTGGGCCGCCAGCATTTCGCCATCGTCCTGGGTGATGGAGCAGACAGCCAGCTTGGCGTCACCCACATTCATCTTGATTTCACCGGAAACATTGTTATAGATGATAATGCCGGCTGCGCCCTG
>JAZOSG010000017.1:0-26062 GCA_045657005.1 Faecousia sp. | reverse complement strand
CTTCCGAAAGGAACACAATTTGTTCCCTGTTTTCAAAATGGTGAATACCTGCCACACTGGCGCATATATTCCGTACTTCTATTCTTCCTATGCAGGTGAAAACGGCTCCCGGTTGACTGACAGAAAGAAGATCGTTGTGTTGGGCGCAGGTCCCATCCGTATCGGACAGGGTGTTGAGTTTGACTATTCGACAGTCCATGCGGGTGCTACCATCAAGAATTCCGGCTATGAAGCCATTATTATTAACAACAACCCCGAAACGGTTTCCACCGACTACACCACCGCTGATAAGTTGTACTTTGAGCCACTTACTCCCGAGGATGTAATGAATATCATCGAGTTTGAAAAGCCGGAGGGTGTAATTGCTTCGCTGGGCGGTCAAACTGCCATTAATCTGGCACAGCCGTTGATGGATCGCGGTGTTAAGATTGTGGGTACCGACTGCGCGGCAATTGAGCGCGCTGAGAACCGAGACAGCTTTGAAAAGATTCTCTCTGAGCTGAATATCCCTCAGCCCAAGGGAAGGGCAGTTACGAAGATTGAGGACGGTATTGCTGCTGCTGCAGAGATCGGCTATCCTGTACTGGTGCGTCCCAGCTTCGTTTTGGGCGGTAGAGCAATGCAGATCGTTGCCAACGAGGAGCAGCTTCGCCACTATTTGAAGACCGCTGTTGAGATCGACGAGGATAAGCCCGTTCTGGTTGATAAATATATCCAAGGCAAAGAGGTTGAGGTCGATGCAATCTGTGACGGCATTAATGTATTTGTGCCTGGTATCATGGAGTTGGTTGAGCGTACCGGTGTCCACTCCGGTGACTCCATGAGTGTTTATCCTTCCTTCTCTATTTCCAATAAGGTCAAGGGTATCATCCTGCAGTATGCGAAAAAGCTGGGCTTGGGAATTGGCATAATCGGTCTTTACAACATCCAGTTTATCGTAGATAAGGATGACAATGTATTTATCATTGAGGTCAATCCTCGTTCTTCACGTACAGTTCCGTTCCTCAGTAAGGCTACCGGCTATAGTCTGGCTGATATTGCAACAGAGGTTATATTGGGTAAGAGTCTGAAGGAGCAAGGCCTGTTTGACATCTATCCTGAAGAGAAGAATCGCTGGTATGTAAACGCACCTGTGTTCTCATTTAACAAACTGCGTGGTCTGGATGCCTATCTGTCTCCCGAAATGAAATCTACCGGTGAGGCTATTGGTTATGATGACAAGCTCAATCGGGCGCTGTATAAGGCTCTGCAGGCATCCGGTATGCGACTGCAGAACTACGGTACAGTGTTTGCTACAATTGCTGATAAGGACAAAGAAGAAGCGTTGCCCCTGATTC
Organism: Faecousia sp.; assembly: GCA_045657005.1. Lineage (GTDB taxonomy): Bacteria > Bacillota > Clostridia > Oscillospirales > Oscillospiraceae > Faecousia. Next base: position 24,725 of record JAZOSG010000017.1, on the reverse strand, counting down.
GCCGTTTCTACAATCTTGGCTTTAATATTCAGGCAACAGAGGGTACGGCAAAGTTCCTTAAGAGTAACGGAATTCGGACCCATATCCTGGGAAAGATCAGCGATGGTAGCGAGGAGATTCCTGAGGCACTGCGCCAGGGTCATATCGCCTACGTTCTGAACACGAAGGATCCCGGAAGTGACGGCACGTACAATGACGGTCAGCAGATCCGTTTGCTGGCTACGGAAAACAATGTGACGATCTTCACCGCAATGGATACGGTCCGGGTACTTCTGGATGTTCTGGAAGAGACGACATTGACTATTTCCACTATTGATGCATAAAAGAGGTGCCTATGAAACAGGGACTTTTTGAAATCGTTGAAAATATACAGCTTACGGAATGCGTCTATAAAATGACGCTTTCCGGAGATGTGTCTGCAATTACTGCACCCGGCCAATTTGTTAATGTCAAACTGGATGGACTGTACCTGCGCCGTCCGATTTCTGTATGCGATATGGAAGAGAACACCCTGACCATCGTATACAAGGTAGTTGGCAAAGGTACAAAGCAAATGTCTGAAATGCGCTCTGGAACGCTGGATGTACTGACCGGGCTGGGCAATGGTTACGATCTGTCCACAGCTGGCCAGAGACCTGTACTGATTGGCGGTGGCGTTGGCGTTCCACCTATGTACCTGCTTGCTAAGAAGCTGATAGAGCACGGCAGGGAAGTGAAGGTTATTCTTGGCTTTAACACCCGCACTGAGGTGTTTTATGAGGATGCTTTTAGAGCACTGGGTGCCGATGTAACAGTTACGACGGTGGATGGTTCATACGGCACAAAGGGCTTTGTTACTGACACGCTGAAGGATATGGACTATACTTATTTTTACGCCTGCGGTCCTGAGGCGATGCTGAAGGCAGTATACAAAGTATCCAACACCTCTGGACAGATGAGCTTTGAAAAGCGCATGGGCTGCGGTTTTGGTGCATGCATGGGCTGCTCTTGCAAGACGATCACCGGATATAAGCGGATCTGCAAGGAAGGTCCTGTGATGCGGAAGGAGGATATCCTGTGGGAAGACTAAAGGTAAATCTTTGCGGTATTGAACTGGATAATCCAGTCATCCCTGCTTCCGGAACTTTTGGCTACGGCTATGAATACGCGGAGCTATATGATATCAACTGCCTGGGATCTTTCTCGTTTAAGGGGACGACTAAGGATCCCCGTTTCGGAAATCCTACACCCCGGATCGCCGAATGTACTGCCGGTATGATCAATGCCGTAGGTCTGCAAAATCCTGGTGTTGAGAAAGTAATCTCAGAGGAACTCCCTAAGCTGAAGGCGTGTTTTCGTAAGCCCGTCATGGCAAATGTTAGCGGTTTCAGCATTGAGGATTACGCATATACCTGTGAAAAGTTGGATGAGCAGGAGCAGGTCGGTTGGCTTGAGGTCAATGTCAGTTGTCCTAATGTCCATGGCGGTGGCATGACTTTCGGTACTGATCCTAAGGCTGCTGCAGAAGTCACTGCAGCTGTCAAAAAGGTTACCACCAAGCCTGTGATTGTGAAGCTTAGTCCTAATGTCACAGATATTGTCTCGATTGCCAAGGCGTGTGAGGACGCAGGTGCTGATGGCATTAGCTTAGTCAATACCATGTTGGGTATGCGCATCGATTTGCGCACCCGAAAGCCTGTTATTGCCAATAAGATGGGAGGGTTCTCCGGTTCTGCTATTTTCCCAATCGCAGTTCGGATGGTTTATCAGGTGGCAAATGCTGTTAAAGTCCCTGTTGTAGGCATGGGTGGTGTCAGCAGTGCTGAGGATGTAATTGAAATGATGCTGGCTGGCGCTACTGCAGTGGAAGTTGGTGCAGCAAATCTGGTTAATCCCTATGCTTGCCGGGATATCATCGAAGATTTGCCCAGAGCAATGGACGCATATGGGATAAATACACTTAAAGAAATTATTGGAGGCGCAAAGTAATGGGTAAGGATGTAATTGTTGCTTGCGATTTTGCAAGTGCTGAGCAAACCTTTTCTTTTCTGGACAAGTTTACCGGTCGGAAGCCCTTCGTAAAAATTGGTATGGAGCTTTACTATGCCGAGGGACCAAGCATCGTACGGGAGATCAAGGCTAGAGGCCATAAGATTTTTCTGGATCTCAAACTCCATGACATTCCCAATACAGTAAAAAAAGCAATGGCAGTATTACGAAATCTGGATGTTGATATTACCAATCTTCACGCTGCTGGCACAACCGCTATGATGCAGGGTGCTCTGGAGGGTCTGACCCGTGAAGACGGCAGTCGTCCGCTGCTCATTGCGGTTACGCAGCTTACATCTACTGATCAGGAGAGCATGGAGCGCGATATTCTGATTCGCGAACCGATTGATCAGGTTGTCATGCACTACGCCAAGACAGCGAAGAACGCCGGACTGGACGGCATTGTCTGCTCTCCCCTGGAGGCAGGCAAAGTACATGATTCCTGCGGCAAGGATTTTCTGACCATCACACCGGGTGTGCGCTTTGCTGACGGCGATGTGGGCGACCAGAAACGCGTTATGACCCCTGCACAGGCAAAGCAGATCGGCTCTGACTACATCGTAGTTGGCCGTCCAATTACTGCTGCCAGTGACCCTGTTGCGGCTTACGAGCGTTGTATAGCTGAATTCTGCGATTAAGGAGATAGAGAAATGGAAAGCTATAAGAGAGAATTTATCCAGTTCCTGCAGAGCGCAGGTGTCCTGAAGTTTGGTGATTTTACCGCTAAGAGCGGTAGAAAGATTCCTTATTTCATTAATGCCGGTATGATCAAAACCGGTGAGGAGATCGCAAAGCTGGGCGAGTTTTATGCTAAGGCATACTTTGAGAAGGTTGGCAAAAAGGCAACTGTCTTGTACGGTCCCGCCTATAAAGGTATTTCCATTGCTGTTTCTGCAGCTGTTGCACTGAGCAAAAACGGTTTGGATGTCCCGTTCTTCTTTAATCGCAAGGAAGTAAAAGATCATGGAGAGGGCGGCGTTTTTGTCGGCTATGTACCGCAGGCGGGCGAAGAGATTGTTATTGTTGAAGATGTGATCACGGCTGGCACTGCTATTCGCGAAAGCATGGCGATTCTGAGTAGCCTTGAGGGTGTGAAGGTAGCAGCTACCTTTGTCATGGTAGATCGTAAGGAAAAAGGCAAGGGCGAAAAAGGTGCTATGGTGGAGATAGAGGAGGAATTCGGGTTCCCTGTTTACTCCGTTGTGGATGTTTATGACATTATTGAGTATCTGGAAGAGAATGATGCCAACGCAGAAAATGTTGAGCGCATTAAGAGCTATTTGGCTGTGAATGGAGCAAAGGCATGAGAAGTTTGATTGATATTACGGATTTTTCCGTAGAGGAATTGGATGAACTCTTAAATACCGCTTGTGATATCAGTGCGCATCCTGAGAAGTATGCGGATGCCTGTCATGGCAAGAAATTGGCAACTTTGTTCTTTGAGCCATCCACCCGTACACGGCTAAGCTTTGAGGCTGCCATGATGGAATTAGGCGGCAATGTACTTGGATTCAGTGAAGCCAGCTCCTCTTCTGCTTCTAAGGGCGAGAGTGTATCGGATACAGCTAAGATGGTCAGCTGTTATGCAGACATCATGGCTATGCGCCATCCTAAGGAGGGTGCGCCCTATGTTGCGGCAAGAAGTGCATCGATTCCGGTCATCAATGCCGGCGATGGCGGACACTGCCATCCCACTCAGACCCTTGCTGATCTGTTGACTATCTACCGTGAATTGGGTAGACTGCATGATTTGACCGTTGGTTTCTGCGGTGATTTAAAGTACGGAAGAACTGTCCATTCTTTGCTTTCTGCTCTTGGTCGGTATCAAAACATAAAGATCGTTCTGATTGCTCCGGAGGAGCTACAGCTGCCAAAGTATGTAAAGTATGAAGTGCTGGATAAGTATGGCATGGAGTATTTGGAAACCACATCTCTTGAGGAGGCTATGCCCCAGTTGGATGTTTTGTACATGACCCGGATTCAGCGCGAGCGATTCGATAGCTATGACGAGTATGAACGGCTAAAAGACAGTTATGTGCTGACAGCTGAAAAGCTTGCAGCAGCTAAACCCGATATGCGTGTGCTTCATCCGCTGCCCAGAGTGAATGAGATCAGCGTCAAAGTTGACAGCGACCCCAGAGCAGCATACTTCCGTCAAGCACTAAATGGCAAGTATATGCGTATGGCGCTGATTCTAAAGCTGCTCAAGGAGGCAGAGGAGGGTAAGCAAATGCCCGAGCCTGCTGATGTTGTCTTTAATACGCTGCGCTGCGACAATCCCAGATGCATTACTTCCACAGAGCAGGAGATCGTCCATACCTTTAAGTGTGTCAGCCCGGAGAACGGGGTTTATCGCTGCATCTACTGCGAGGCAAAAAAGAAAATAAATTGACATAATAAACCCCATGGTAACAACTGCCAAAACTTCAACAAAAACGGCGGCTGAACCATGGGGTTTGGTGTCGAAAAATACAAAAATTTCAAAACCCTTTTCTTGTTTCTTGACAGTACTTTTTTGGCATGGTAGAATTATGTCGTAATTTTAAATACCGCTTTCTGCGACTGACGGAATCATGTGGAGCACCACAGAGGAACAGAGAGCGCAGGCGTTATGCCACTCTGCCGACCGTCTGGGCGCATTTAGCGATAAGGGCTAAGTGCGCTCTTTTTATGTTTTTTGTCTTTAATGCAAGGAGGTAAAAATGAAAAAAGTTGGCATCATCATGGGCAGTGACAGTGATCTGCCGATCATTCAGAAGACTGTGGATACCTTGAAAGGGCTTAGCATTCCCTTTGAGGTTCACATTTTCTCTGCACATCGTACACCTGTCGAAGCTAGGGATTTTGCACTTTCTGCAAGATCTGGTGGCTTCGGCGTTTTGATTGCCGCTGCAGGCATGGCGGCCCACCTTGCCGGTGCAATTGCTGCAAATACCACATTACCTGTTATTGGCATCCCTTGTAAGTCCACAACGCTTGACGGCATTGATGCCCTCCTGTCTACAGTACAGATGCCTTCCGGGATCCCTGTGGCAACTGTTGCTATTAATGGGGGTACCAATGCCGCTTTGCTTGCTGCACAGATCCTGGCGGTTAATGACAGTGATCTGGCAAGTAAGCTGGATGAAAAGCGTATAAACGATGCCAAGGCAGTTCTTGCTAAGGATGCTGCTGTCATGGAAAGACTATAAACAACGGGTTGACCCGAAATTATACTACAAAGGAGATATTATTATGGAAAAAAAGCTTGTTTACACTGGCAAAACTAAGGATGTTTTCGCGCTGGAAAATGGCAACTATTTGCTGAAATTTAAGGACGACTGCACTGGAAAAGATGGTGTATTTGATCCCGGTGAGAACGCTGTCGGTCTAACGATCGAGGGTGTAGGTGATGTGAACCTGCGTATGTCCATTTACTTCTTTGAAAAAATCAATGCAGCCGGCATCAAGACCCACTATGTAAGCGCAGATCTGGCCGACACAACTATGGAGGTTCGTCCTGCCAAGGTGTTTGGTAAGGGTTTGGAGGTCATCTGCCGCTATAAGGCAGTCGGTTCCTTCTTCCGTCGTTATTCAGACTATTGCACGGAAGGCCAGGATCTTCCTGCATATGTGGAAACTACATTCAAAAATGACGAGAAAGGCGATCCCCTGGTTACAAAGGATGGCCTTGTGGATTTAGGTGTTATGTCTGCTGAGCAGTATGATGATCTTAAGGCTATGACTCAGGCGATCACCAAGATCGTCGCTGACGATCTGAAAGAAAAGGGTCTTGAAATGTACGATATTAAGTTTGAGTTTGGCTACGATGCTGATGGTAAAGTCATGCTCATTGACGAGATCGCTTCCGGTAACATGCGTGTTTATAAGGATGGTCAATACATTGACCCCATGACCCTGAATCAGCTGTTTTTTGCATAATCTTGACTTAGTAAGGAGTATATAATGGGAGGCTTTTTTGGAATCACATCAAAACAGGAGTGCCTGATTGATGTGTTCTTTGGCGTGGATTATCACTCCCATCTGGGAACGCGCCGAGCCGGTCTTGCTGCGTATGACAAGAAGATCGGCTTACAAAGAGAGATTCACAACATTGAGAATTCTCCTTTTCGAACAAAATTCGAGCATGTACTTGATGAAATGAAAGGCAGCTCTGCCATCGGGTGTATCAGCGACACAGATCCACAGCCTTTGCTGATTCGTTCCTGCCTTGGTACATACGCTATTACAACGGTTGGCATTGTTAATAATTCCGATGCGCTGATAGATCAGTATTTATCTTTTAGCGGAGGTCATTTTGATGCGATGACCGGCGGAAAGGTCAATTCCACTGAATTAGTGGCAGCGTTGATCAGTCAAAAGAGCAGCTTTGTAGAGGGGATTCAGTTTGCTCAGCGTGTCATTGAAGGCACGGCAAATATTTTGATTCTGACGGAGGATGGCAGGCTGATTGCTGCAAGAGACCGTTTGGGCAGGATCCCGGTTCAGATCGGCAAAAATGACGATGGATACTGCGCTTCTTTTGAGCAGTTTGCTTATACCAAGTTGGGATACGAGCATGTTAAAGAACTTGGACCTGGCGAAATTGTTGAGCTGACGCCTGATGGCATAACTCAGCTGGCGGCACCTGGCACGGAAATGCGTATGTGTGCATTCCTGTGGAGCTACTACGGTTATCCGACTTCTAATTATGAGGGCGTAAATGTAGAAGCAATGCGTTACCGCAATGGTGCAGCTATCGCTGAACGCGATATGGCGCAGGGGAGGTCAATGGATATCGATTATGTGGGCGGTGTTCCGGATTCTGGGACGCCTCATGCAATCGGTTATGCCAACCGTACTGGAAAACCCTTTGCCAGAGCGTTTATTAAGTATACGCCCACATGGTCAAGAAGCTTCACCCCTGCGAAGCAGGCTGATCGGAATAAGATTGCAAAAATGAAACAGATACCGGTTCATGAGTTGATCGTAGATAAGAACCTGCTATTTGTGGATGATTCTATTGTCCGCGGTACTCAGCTCAGAGAAACAGTCGAGTTTTTGTACAATAATGGAGCTAAGTCCGTTCATATGAGATCGGCGTGCCCCCCAATCATGTATGGTTGTAAGTATTTAAACTTTTCTCGCGCAACCAGCGATATGGAGCTGATTTCCCGTCAAACCATCATGGAATTGGAAGGAGAGGAAGGATTTAAACATTTACAGGAATACGCCGATGGTAACACAGAGCGCGGTAAAAATATGCGCCGCACGATTTCTGAGAAGTTCAAATTTGCTTCTCTCGGCTTCCAAACAATTGAAGGTGTAATTAAGGCTATCGGAATTGAGCCTTGTAAACTGTGTACTTATTGCTGGAACGGCCAAGAATAACTTAAAGGAGTTTATGATGGAAAAGAGCTATTCTGCCAGCTATGCTGCTGCCGGTGTAGATATTACTGCCGGCTATCGCGCTGTAGAACTGATGAAAAAGCATGTTGCCCGTACTCGCAACGAAGGCTGTCTAGATGATGTCGGCGGATTTGGCGGTTGCTTTGGATTGCCTGTTGCAGGTATGGAAGAGCCTGTGCTGGTCTCCGGCACTGACGGCTGCGGAACAAAGGTAAAATTGGCAATCCTGATGGACAAGCATGATACCATAGGTATTGACGCGGTTGCTATGTGTGTCAACGACATTATCTGCGTCGGTGCAAAACCGTTGTTCTTCCTGGACTATATCGCCTGTGGCAAAAATATTCCTGAAAAAATTGCACAGATCGTAAGCGGCGTTGCAGAAGGATGTGTCCAGTCCGGTGCTGCGCTGATCGGCGGTGAGACTGCTGAACATCCCGGAATGATGCCCGTCGAGGATTATGACCTTGCAGGCTTTGCTGTGGGTATTGTGGATAAGAAGAAAATTCTGGATAATTCTAAGATGGAGGCTGGCGATGTTGTGATCGCGCTGCCATCTACTGGCATCCATTCAAATGGTTTTAGCCTGTGCCGTAAAGTCTTTGATATCGACAATAACAATCCGGATTTGTATGTTGCCCGTGAAGAACTGGGCGGCAAAACTGTTGCTGAGGCTCTTCTGACACCTACCAAAATCTATGTCAAACCTGTTTTGGCGCTCTTAGAGAAGGTGAATGTCAAGGGTATAAGCCATATTACCGGCGGTGGCTTTTATGAGAATATTCCCCGGAGTATTCCGGATGGCCTTGGCGCTCAGATCGATCGCAGTGCGGTCAAAGTGCTGCCGATCTTTGACTTGATCGCAAAGACTGGTAGTATTCCTGAGCGCGACATGTTCAATACCTACAACATGGGCGTCGGCATGAGTATCGTTGTTCCGGCAAATGAGGTTGAAACAGCAATCAGAATACTTAAGGAAAATGGAGAGGATGCTTATGTGATTGGCTCTATTGTGGCATCTGACCAGAAGATCGTCATCGCATAAAAGGGGAGAGACGTGTGAATAAAGCGAGAATAGCCGTTCTAGTTTCGGGGGGCGGTACGAATTTACAGGCTTTGATCGACGCACAGCAAAACGGCATTATTCAAAGTGGTGAAATCTGTCTTGTGATTTCCAATAATGGCGACGCTTATGCGTTGCAGCGTGCCCAAAAAGCGGGTATTAAAACTGCGATCGTCATTAAGAAAGAGTGCGGTTCTCAGACTGCTTTTGAAGATAAGATCATGCAGTTGCTTCATGATGAGCAGGTCGACCTGATCGTTCTTGCTGGATTCATGTCTATTCTCAGTGAGAATTTTACAAAAGAATATCCAAAGCGTATTTTGAATGTACATCCATCCTTAATCCCGTCGTTTTGCGGCGCAGGCTTTTATGGCCTACGTGTTCATGAAGAGGCATTGCGCTACGGAGTCAAAGTGACCGGAGCGACAGTTCACTATGTGAACGAGATCCCGGATGGGGGAGAGATTATATTCCAGAAGGCTGTTGAGATTCGGGATGAAGATACACCGGAGGTTCTGCAACGGCGTGTTATGGAACAGGCAGAGTGGATGATACTTCCTGCCGCTGTTGAAAAAGTAAGCAAACAGCTTTTAGGCTAAGAGAAAGGAAATGAGAATATGAATGTTTATGAAATTGGTTCTCTTCAGGAGAAGCTTTCCACCAATACATATCCCGGTCGTGGTATCGTTCTTGGCATGACGCCTGACGGCAAAAAGTCTGTTGCTGCCTACTTTATCATGGGTCGCAGTGTTAACAGCCGCAATCGCGTATTTGTTCAGGAGCCCGACGGAATTCGCACGGAAGCTCACGATCCCAGTCTGATGAAGGATCCGCATCTTATTATCTATCATCCGGTACGTGAAGCAGGCTGCGGCTTGATAGTGACCAATGGTGATCAGACAGACACTATTTGGGACTATCTTGCCAGAGGTGAGAGCTGGGAAGCCGCGCTGCGTACAAGAATGTTTGAAGATGACGGTCCTAACTGGACTCCCAGAATTTCAGGTTTATTAGCAGGGGACGGCAGCTACAAGATGTCCATTCTAAAGTCTGCGGATGCAGAAGGCAACGCATGCGCGCGGTTCTTCTATGAGTATCCCGCAACTCCCGGTTTGGGGCACTTTATCCACACCTATGTCTGCGATGGAAACCCTGTGATTCCTACCTTCCAGGGTGAGCCTGAAAGAGTAGAAATCATCGATGACATGGACATATTTACCGAAATGCTTTGGAATAATTTGAATCCTGATAACAAAATCTCTCTGTTTGTTCGCTACACGGATATTGCCACCGGCCAATACGAGCAGAAGATCCTCAATAAGCATGTGTAAGGAGATAGAAACAATGAAAGAGTTTGAACTAAAATATGGCTGTAATCCCAACCAGAAGCCCGCAAAATTGTACATGCATGATGGCAATGAGTTACCCATTACCATTCTGAACGGCCGCCCTGGCTATATCAACTTTATGGATGCGCTGAACTCCTGGCAGCTGGTTAAAGAACTGAAAGAAGCTACCGGCATGGTCGCCGCCACCTCCTTTAAGCATGTTTCGCCCACTTCTGCCGCGGTTGGTAAACCCCTGTCCGATGAGCTGAAGAAGGCTTGCTTTGTTGACGATGTTGAGGGCCTGGATGCGAATCTTCTTGCTTGCGCTTATGCCCGTGCTCGCGGTACAGACCGTATGTGCTCTTTTGGTGACTGGGTGGCGCTGTCTGACACTTGTGATGCCATGACTGCAAAGCTGATTGCCCGCGAGGTATCCGATGGTGTGATCGCTCCTGGTTACACCGACGAAGCGCTGGAGATCCTGAAGACTAAGCGCAAGGGCAGTTATAATGTTGTTGCCATCGACCCCAACTATATTCCTGACGAGGCAGAACACAAGCAGGTATATGGAATTACCTTCCAGCAGGGGCGGAACAACTTTAAAATTGGTCAGGAACTGCTTACCAACATCGTTACGGAAAATAAGGAACTGCCGGAAAACGCAAAGATCGATCTGATCGTTGCATTGATCACGCTAAAGTACACCCAGTCCAACTCGGTCTGTTTCGCAGTAGACGGACAGGCGATCGGTGTCGGTGCCGGTCAGCAGTCCCGGATCCATTGTACACGCCTGGCAGGTACGAAAGCAGATACTTGGTTCTTGCGGCAGCATCCCAAGACGCTGAATCTGCCTTTCCGCTCTGATTTGGGTCGGCCGAACCGTGACAATGTGATAGACGGCTATATCAATGGCAACGAAGAGGATGTTTGTGCAGACGGCATCTGGCAGAATTACTTCACTGAGCAGCCTGAGCGCCTGACCGAAGAAGACAAGAAGGCATGGTTAGAGAGCCGCCAGAATGTTGCACTCGGTTCCGATGCGTTCTTCCCCTTCAGCGATAACATTAAGCGTGCAGCTGCATCCGGTGTTAAGTATATAGCTGAACCCGGCGGCTCCATCCGGGATGATCTGGTTATTGAAGAATGTGATAAGCGCGGCATTGTAATGGCCTTTACTGGCATGCGTCTGTTCCACCATTAATGGAGGATACAGTATGAAGCTAATGGTTGTTGGCGGCGGCGGCAGAGAGCATGCTATCATTAAGAAACTAAGACAAAGCAGTAAGATCTCTGAAATTTTTGCCCTGCCTGGTAACGGCGGTATTGCAAAAGATGCAACCTGTGTCGGCATCAGTGCTACCGATTTGGATGGAATTGTCGCCTTTGCAAGGGAGAATTGCATTGACTATGCTGTGGTTGCTCCGGATGATCCGCTAGTTCTGGGCTGTGTTGACCGGCTTAACGAGATTGGTATTCCTTGTTTTGGTCCTGATGCAAGGGCAGCGATTATCGAGGGCAGCAAGGCTTTTTCCAAGGATCTAATGAAGAAGTATGGAATTCCCACTGCGGCATACGAGATATTTACGAATATTGATCAGGCGCTTGCCTATGTAAAGACTGCGCCGATTCCCACGGTAATCAAGGCTGACGGTTTGGCTCTTGGAAAGGGTGTTATTATTGCCCAGACCCGAGATGAGGCAGTTGAAGCGGTCACTGATATGATGGCGAATGCAAAATTCGGCAAGTCCGGTTCTACCGTTGTAATCGAAGAATTTCTGACTGGACCTGAGGTTTCTGTACTGGCGTTTACTGACGGAAAAGTTGTAAAGCCCATGATTTCTTCTATGGATCACAAGCGGATAGGGGATAATGATACAGGACTGAATACCGGCGGTATGGGTACCATTGCACCAAACCCCTATTACACAGCGGAAATTGCTGAAGAGTGCATGGAAAAGATATTTTTACCTACTATCAATGCAATGAATGCGGAAGGTCGTACCTTTAAGGGATGTCTGTATTTTGGACTTATGCTGACACCTAACGGTCCTAAGGTTATCGAATACAACTGCCGCTTTGGTGATCCTGAAACTCAGGTAGTTTTGCCGTTACTGGAAAGCGATCTACTAACAGTTATGCAGGCAACCACTAACGGTACTCTTGACCAAACAGAAGTGAAATTTTTTGATAAGAGTGCCTGCTGCGTTGTGACTGCATCAGCCGGTTATCCGCTGAGTTATCAGAAGGGATACGAGATCACAATGACAAAGGAAGCAGAAGCGCACACCTTTGTTGCCGGTGCAAAACTTGAGGGCGGCAAACTGCTAACATCCGGAGGTCGTGTGCTAGGTACTACTGCGGTTGCAAATACCCTTGAGAATGCAATTTCCGAAGCATACCGACTGGCCAACGGTGTTCAGTTTGAAAATGCATACCGCAGAAGCGATATTGGTCAGCGTGGTCTGACTGCATACAAATAAGGAGGAAATTCCCCCATGGTTTATCGCGTATATGTTGAAAAAAAAGCAGGGCAGACGCATGAGGCTGATAATCTTCTGAAAGAAGTCAAGGAGTTTCTTCAGATCAAAGGTTTGGCATCTGTGCGCATTCTGAACCGTTATGATGTCGAACGAATCGATGAAGATCTATTTCGTTACGCAGTTAACACTGTCTTTTCTGAACCACAGGTGGATAATGTTACATATGAGGTTCCTGTCGGCGCTGTTGTCTTTGCCGTGGAGCCGCTGCCTGGTCAGTTTGACCAGAGAGCTGATTCTGCGGCTCAATGTATTCAGATCCTATCGCAGGGGGATCGCCCAGCTGTCCGTTCGGCAAAGGTATATGTTTTAGAAGGAACACTGACAGAAGCAGATACTGCGGCTATTAAAAAGCATGTGGTCAATGCAGTAGAAAGCCGTGAGGCTTCTTTGGAACTGCCTTTGACCCTGAATGCGGAATATACAGCACCGGACAGCGTTGCTGTTGTGGATGGATTTATTGGACTTGACGATACAGGCCTTAAAATGCTTCTTGATAAGCTTGGTCTTGCAATGGATCTGGATGATTTGAAATTCCTGCAGGCTTATTTCCGCGATGAGGAACGTCGGGATCCGACCATTACAGAGGTTCGCGTGGTAGATACCTATTGGTCTGATCACTGCCGCCATACCACATTTTCCACCCATCTTGATCATGTCCGTATCGATGATCCGGCTGTTCAGGCTGCTTATGAGCGTTACCTTGCAGCTAGAGTCGAGGTGTACGGTAAGGAAAAAGCCGCAAAGCGTCCCCAGACTTTGATGGACATCGCGACCATCGGTGCAAAGGTACTGAAGAAACGGGGTTTGCTGCCGGAACTGGATGAGAGTGAAGAGATTAATGCCTGCTCCATCCACCTGACTGCAGAAGTCAATGGTGAGCAGCAGGACTGGCTTTTGATGTTCAAAAATGAGACTCACAACCATCCGACGGAAATTGAGCCTTTTGGTGGTGCTGCTACTTGTATCGGTGGTTGTATCCGTGATCCGCTGTCCGGTCGTGCCTATGTTCATCAGGCAATGCGCGTTACCGGTGCCGGAGATCCCCGTGTTTCTCTGAGCGACACACTTCCCGGAAAGTTGCCCCAACGCAAGCTGTGTCAGACGGCTGCTGCAGGCTATTCTTCCTACGGCAATCAGATCGGTCTTGCTACTGGTCATGTTGCAGAGCTGTATCACGATGGATATGTGGCAAAGAGACTGGAGTGTGGTGCGGTTGTTGCGGCTGCGCCTGCTGTGAATGTGCGTCGTGAGCGACCTGCGGCAGGTGATGTAGTTGTCCTTCTAGGTGGCAGAACGGGTCGTGATGGTATTGGCGGCGCTACCGGTTCCTCCAAGAGCCATAATATGAAGTCTCTTACTACTATGGCATCTGAGGTACAGAAGGGTAATGCTCCAGAAGAACGTAAAATCCAACGGCTTTTCCGTAATCCTGATGTTACTCGCTTGATCAAGCGTTGCAATGACTTTGGTGCTGGCGGTGTTTCTGTTGCGATTGGCGAACTGGCAGATGGATTGCGTATCGATCTTGATGCGGTTCGTAAGAAGTATGAAGGACTTGACGGCACAGAACTGGCTATTTCCGAATCCCAGGAGCGTATGGCTGTTGTGGTTGCAGCGGAGGATGCCGATGTGTTTATTGCTGCGGCACAGGCTGAGAACCTGGAGGCCTACCGTGTTGCGCTGGTTACCGAATCCCCCAGAATGGTTATGACCTGGAAGGGGAGGGAGATTGCAAACCTTTCTCGCGCTTTCCTGGATACTAACGGAGCTGTCAAGAACAGTAGTGTTTATGTATCCCAAAAGGATCTGTCTTTGCTGAGCAATGCGTTGTACGGTTCTTTGCGGGAAATGGCTGCTGACCTAAAGACAGCAAGTCAGAGAGGCCTTGTGGAGCGTTTTGACTCGACCATCGGTGCAGGAAGCGTGTTAATGCCCTTTGGTGGTAAAATGCAGCTGACACCCACCCAGGTCATGGCTGCGGTACTGCCTGTACTACCCGGTGAGCATACTGATCAGGCAAGCTTGTTTTCATGGGGTTGCGATCCGGATCATATGTGTATTGATCCCTATACCGGTGCCCATGCAGCTGTTTATAACTCCGTTGCCAAGCTGGTAGCTGCTGGTGCTGATTATAAACTGGTCTACCTGACCTTACAGGAATTCTTTGAAAAACTGAAAAATGAGGATTCTCGTTGGGGTAAACCATTTGCTGCACTGTTGGGTGCTATGGATGCGCAACTAGAGTTGGGTGCAGCAGCTATCGGTGGTAAGGATTCTATGTCCGGCACATTCTTGGATAAGGACGTGCCGCCCACATTGATTTCTTTTGCAATTGCACCGATTAATAAAAACTGTGTGCTGACTCCGGAATTTAAAGAGGCCGGAAACAGTGTGTACCTTTTTGGCACTACTGATGAAACTGCCGAGGGTTTGAAGCGGTCTTGGGAAGCATTCCATCAGCTGCATATGAATGGTAAGATCAAGGCGGCATGGGCTGTGGATCACGGCATTGGCGAAGCTGTTATGAAGATGTCCTTCGGCAATCATATTGGCTTCAGATCTTGTGCGCAGTTGGGTGATAACTGGCATTTGCCTTTGTATGGCTATCTGGTTGCTGAGGTGGATGGAAAAGTGAATTTGCCGGGCGTTATGAAGATCGGCGAGACCACGCAAGAGACTGCAATCTGCCTTGAAAACGACTGTGTTTCCATTGACGAACTGTACAAGCTGAATTCTCAGGTGCTGGAGGACATATACCCTACCACAACCATCGAAACTGACGCTGTGATCCCTGACCTCGATTATAGGGGCAAGGCAAATCAGGTGCCTGCTGTGAAGGTCGCAAAGCCTTCTGTTCTGATCCCTGTATTCCCTGGAACCAACTGTGAGTATGATTCGGCTCGTGCGGTTATGGCAGCAGGTGGCGAAGCAAACATTGTTGTGATCCGTAACCTGACAGCTGACGATGTTTCCCGTAGTGTAGAGCTTGTGGCACAGAAAATTGCCGAAAGTCAGATGATTTTTATTCCCGGCGGTTTCTCTGGCGGTGATGAGCCGGACGGCTCTGCAAAATTTATCACAGCCTTTTTCCGTAATCCTGCGGTGAAGGAAGCGGTGGCAGAGTTGCTGGATAAGCGGGATGGTCTGATGTGTGGTATTTGTAACGGTTTCCAGGCTCTTGTGAAGCTTGGACTGGTACCCTACGGAAAGATCATCGATACAGATGAAAATTGCCCCACGCTGACCTACAATACGATTGGCAGACACCAGAGCCGTATTGTGCATACGCGCATTGCTTCAACGAAATCGCCTTGGCTAGGCCTTATGAATGTGGGTGACATTGTTAATGTTCCTATTTCTCATGGTGAGGGGCGTTTCTTTGCTTCCCCGGAGTTAGTGATGCAGCTGGCTGCAAACGGGCAGATTGCTACCCAGTATGTAGATCTGGATGGCAAACCCACAATGGATGCAGCGTTTAATCCCAATGGTTCTATCTTTGCCATTGAAGGTATTACTTCTCCTGATGGTCGTGTTTTCGGTAAAATGGGCCACAGCGAACGCGTTGGAAGCGGTTTGTATAAAAATGTTCCCGGTAATTATGATATTCAAATGTTTAAAGCAGCTGTAAAGTACTTTAAATAAGAAAAATTCCCTGCTCTTTTGAGCAGGGAATTTTTTATAGCTGGATGACATCACAAACTGTAAGTGTCCTCTTATTTACAGTAAAACGGATATTGTACCCGCAAAAGCTGAGACCGTAAACACGATTCGGGTCACTCTGGTAGGACGGTCTTGGATCGTGCGATAAAACCCCTATAAGCGCCTGACGCTTGTTATCCGGGATTTTGTGCAGTAATTCAGACGGGAACATAACTTCCAGAATAAAGTCTTCAGCGGTTTCTGTAAATCCACCTGAAGCATCTGTGTGACAGTCGCTATAGGGAATATAAGGCTTGATGTCAAAAATAGGGGTTTCGTCCATCAAATCAGCACCTGCAACATGGATTACGGTACCGTGTTCTGCGGTGTGATCCAATCCCAATATCCGGACGCTGGAAAGTCCAAGAGAATTGGGGCGGAAAGGCGAACGAGTAGCAAATACGCCCAGTCGCATATTACCGCCTAACCGAGGTGGACGGACAGTTGGAGACCAATCCTTGCGAACTGCTTCAGAGAATTGCCAAATGATCCACAGATGGGAAAAGCCTTCCAAACCTCGCAACGCGTCAGAATTGCGGTACTCTGGTTCGAAGATGATAGTAGAACGCAAATTCTCTACAAGACCGCTTTGTCGGGGAATGCCGAATTTGGTAGGGAAGTCGCTTTTCATTTTGGCAATCACCTGGATATTTACACTTTTCATATCAGGTTTTCACCTTCCTCATTAGAAATGAGATCAAAAAAGCTGCTGCTAAAACAAGGGAAATTGCCGCACCTGCAGAAGAACCAAGAAAGTAAGAAACACACAAACCGGCAACACCGGCAAATAGAGCGATCAGGATCGAGAATAGATGGTATTGTTTTAAATTTTTGGCAATATTTCGTGAAGCAGCACCGGGTAGTACTAACAGAGAATTCAGTATAAGCAGACCGACCCAAGAAATTGCTAAGGTAACGACAACAGCAATGGCGGTCGTAAAAATTGCCTGTGTCCAGTGGACTGGGATTCCACGGGAAGATGCTAGTTGAGGGTGGATCGCAGACAGTGTCAGTCGGTTTGATGTAAAAAACCAGAAAATTGAAACTGACGCGAGTACAGCAGCGAGCATACCGATTTCTCCGGGAGTTATGGAAAGAATGTCGCCGATCAGATACTTGTTGTATTTTGTAAAGCTTCCGCCACCCAAAGTAGCGACAAAGATACCAAGAGCAACGGCGGTGCTTGAAAATACGCCGATAAGCGTGTCAGCGGCATGATTGCTTCGGCTGCGGACATAGGAAAACAGCAAAGCGAACAGAACAGAGAAAATTACAGCGACCCATGTAGGACTGGCGATGCCGCAAATCGCACCGATAGCGATACCTGTGAATGCTGAATGGCCAAGAGCGTCGGAGAAAAAACTCATGCGTCCGGTAACGATCATGGTTGAAGTCAGTCCGAACAGTGGAGCCATCAAAAGCACTGCCAGCAGAGCATTTTTCATAAAGTTCCAGTGGAGCATCTCAAAGGGGAGCGAATCACACACTGCGTACCAAATACTCATGAGTGGCCTCCTTTTCTGTGAAAAACCCTGCGGAAATCTTCAGAATTCAGGACTTCCGCAGGTGTCCCTTGGATTATGATGCTATGGTCTATCAAAACAACCTGATCGGCATAGGTGTCAAGCATGGCAAAATCGTGGGTGGTCATAAGAATGGAAAGATCATAAACTTGTCTGATTTCATCCAACATATCCATCAGTGTTTCCATACCCTCTACATCAACGCCGGATAACGGTTCATCAAGGATCAGAATGTTAGGGAGTGGTTCTAGCGCCAATGCCAACAGCACACGCTGTAGCTCGCCACCGGAAAGGGTGCCAACTCTTTTATCGATCAATTCCTCACCGTGGACGCGCTCAAGACACTCTAAAACCTTCTTACGCATTGCGTTGGATACCCCTAAAAATGCTGGGCGTTTACTCATGCAGCAAGAAAATAAATCCGCGACAGTAACAGGGTCTCCGGAGTCAAATGACGGACTTTGCGGCACATAGCCGATTTTAGGTTTCCGATTTCGTTGACCAGGCACCGAAAAGGAGATGATACCGTTATAATCCTGTTGACCGAGAATAGCTTTCAAAAGTGTACTTTTTCCTGCACCATTGGGCCCAATCAAAGCGATCATTTCCCCACAGTGGGCGTGAAGATTAACAGCTTCAAGTATTGTATCGTTGCCGATCCTTACACACAAATCTTGAATACGCAGGCAACAGGAATGACCGCAGCTGCCGCCGTGAGAACCTATATTCATTCCAATGCCTCCTTCAAAGTGTCGATATTGTGGTACATGGATTCAAAATAGCTGTCACCTGACATGGCCATATCTAACAGAAACAGAGAAGCACCTGTCTCGGCGGCGATTACTTCAGCGGCTGAAGAACTGCCATTTTCCTCTATAAATATAGCGTTAAGCTGATGTGCAGATACGATTTTCGACAATTGGATCAGCTCAGCAGCTGATGCTTCACGGCCGGATTCTTCCTCGATGGCATGAACGATTTCAAGATCAAATGCATCAGCCATGTAAGAAAAGCCATCGTGGAAAGTAATGATTTCCCGGTTGGAAAGCTCCTTTAGCTGCTTGGTGGCATAGGCATCCAGCTTGTCTATCTCAGATTCCAACGCAGAAAGATTCTGGGAAAAAATCTGTGTGTATTCAGGGTAAGCTACGATGAGACCTTTGTATATGTTTGATACCATGATTTTGGCATTGGCAGGGGAGAGCCAAATGTGCGGATCGTGCTCATGGTTATGCTCGTGTGTGCGGTCATGGTCATGATGTTCTTTGTAGCATAAAAGCGGAATATCGGTTGATGCGTCGATCACAGTATTTGCGGAAGTTAGCGCATCTGCCAAAAAGTCTTCCAGACCAACGCCTGAAATAACCACGATCTGGGAATTTTCAATTGCGCGCATCTGATTGACCTGAAGCGTGTAATCATGCAGGCAGGAAACACTTTCGGTTACAAGCCTGGCAACCCGAATATCAGAGCCCTGGCATAATCGGGTTGTAAATTCATAAACAGGAAGCGTCGTGGCAGCGATTTGTGCTGCTGACGGATCCGTCCCACAGCCAAACATGGCAAGATTAAGCGCGATGATCATTAGTAAAGTGACAATTCTTTTCATATGCGTAAATTCCAATACTTACAGTTGATTTCCTATATCTAGAATATCATATTTGTCAAGAAAAGGAGACCGCGTGAGCGGTCTCCAAATCCGTTACTTAGTGATTTTCTACCCAATCATTGACCTTGGTCTTTGCCAGACGCAGGATATCCTCTTCCGGATAGGGAGAAACCTCGCCACCGCATACATACAGGAAGTACAGTCCGCCAGGTGTCTGGAACAGGGTCTCTTCATAGCCGGCAGGATCGCCAAAATAACCGTATGTATATTTCTTGATCAGAGTAGCGGCTTCGGTGTCATACTCTTTCTTGCAGATGATCTTCTTCATGATTGTTTCCTCCTATGGTGTAGAGTATGGCATAATTATATCGCATTTTCATATAAAATCAAGGCGTTTTCAAACATTTCGTTAGTTTTTTGCTTGAGCCAGACCGTATTTGGATTATCTATGTACACAATCCACAAATACCATTGGGTAATTGCTGGACGAACAACACGATTTATGGTATTATTTAGCACAAGAGGGAGGTGTGCCCATGCGTGATATACCAGTGTTTACAACGGATGCAGGTGTTGCAAGCCTGACATTAAAGGAAATTCCATACAGGTCAGATGCATATATCAGACTTCAGGATACTAGAGAACCCGAAAGATTACTGAAAGAGTGCTGCGATTTTTGCATTGCTGTAGGCGCGCAGCGGATCTATGCCAGCGGACATGCAATTCTGGAACAATATCCGTTTTACACTTCTGTGTGGCGTATGAGTCGCCTAAGAGATGGGCTTCCGGAAACCGATGCTGCGCTGTTTCCTGTGCAGCCACAGACCCTAGAACAGTGGCGTACGCTTTACAACGAAAAGATGCGTGATGTACCTAATTCCTCATATATGACTATGGTAGATGCAAAAAAGTTAATAGAAAGAGGATCAGGTTATTTTGTCCACAGAGGAGATAGTCTCCTCGGAATAGGGATCGCAACAGGGGAGCAGATCGATACAGTAATTGCAGCCGTTCCCGGTGTTGGACAGGATGTGTTGCTGGCATTAAGCCACGCGCTATCCGGTGAGCGGATAACTCTTGAGGTTGCCTCGGCCAATAGCCGTGCGATTCGGCTATATGAGCAATTAGGTTTTCTTAAGACAGCTGAACTTTCCCACTGGTACTGCATTCGCTGAGACAATGGTGTCTACCTTTTAAATGGTCTATTAACTATTACTTTATTGATTTTCTGTACAGTGTCACGGAAAAATACTTGACAACATCTATGTGCTATGCTATAATACCGCAGGTATCAAGCAAGAAAGCTTGACAGGAGGCGCTGTATGGACGCAACAGAATTGATTTTGCTGTATGATTACTACGGCGACCTGCTGACGAATCGTCAGAAAGAGTGCTTTGAACTGCGATATAATCAGGATCTTTCCCTTGGTGAGATCGGCTTGGAGCTTGGTATCAGCCGTCAAGGCGCATTTGACAATCTCAGCAGAACAGAGGCACTGCTTAAAAACATGGAAGAAAAGACTGGCTGTGTCCGCCGGGATTTGGCTTGCCGTAAGGCTGCCCGAACCATTCTGGATGTGGCGCTGCAGCTTTCTGAGAATGATGATAAGCAAGTATCTGACCTTGCAAAGCGGATCATTGCCGCTGCTGAGAGTCTTGAGGAGTAAACAATGGCATTTGAAGGACTGACTGAAAAGATTTCTGCTGCCTTCAAAAAGCTTAGGGGCAAAGGCCGCCTGAAGGAGTCCGATGTCAAGGAGGCGATGCGTGAGATCCGCATGGCGCTTCTTGAAGCGGATGTAAGCTATAAAGTTGTCAAGGACTTCACCAAGTCTGTTACTGAACGTTGTGTTGGTACAGATGTTCTTGAGTCTCTGAGTCCTGCCCAAATGATCGTTAAGATCGTCAATGAAGAGTTGACCGAACTCATGGGCAGTGACGCAAAGCATATCAATATCAATCCCAACGGGCCCACTGTTGTTATGCTTGTGGGCTTGCAGGGTGCCGGTAAAACTACCAATGGTAGCAAACTTGCTGGTCTTATGAAACGGCAGGGAAAGAATCCACTGCTGGTTGCCTGTGACATTTACCGCCCGGCTGCAATTCAGCAGTTGAAGGTTTGCGGTGAAAAGCTGGGTATCCCTGTTTTCGAAAAAGGACAGAATGACCCGGTGCTGACCGCTAAAGAGGCGGTTTTATATGCCCGGCAGCACGGCCATGATATGGTTTTTCTCGATACTGCGGGTCGCTTGCATGTGGATGAACTTCTCATGGAAGAACTGAGAAGCATCAAGATGGCGGTAAAACCGGATGAGATTATGCTGGTTGTAGATGCCATGACTGGTCAGGATGCTGTCAATGCGGCGCAGAGCTTTAACGAATGGCTGGATATTGACGCGGTTATGCTCAGCAAGCTTGACGGCGACGCCAGAGGCGGTGCAGCACTATCTGTCCGTGCTGTTACCGGCAAACCAATCAAATTTGCCGGTATTGGCGAAAAGCTTGAGGATATAGAGCCGTTCCATCCGAATCGTATGGCTTCCCGGATCCTCGGTATGGGGGATGTACTTTCTTTGATCGAAAAGGCGGAAAAAGCGTATGACGCTAAGAAAGCCGCCGAGATGGAAGAGAAGCTGAAATCTAATAAATTCACCTTACAGGATTTTTATGACCAGATGGTGCAAATGAAATCCATGGGTTCCATGCAAGACATTCTTGCACAGCTGCCTGGCGGTGCGAATCTAAAAAATGTCCAGTTGGATGAAAAGGCGATGGCGCATACTGAAGCGATTATCTTGTCTATGACGCCGAAGGAACGGGAAAATCCAAACATCATCGGTGCCAGCCGTAAAAAGCGTATTGCTGCCGGTGCAGGTCTGAAAGTAGAAGATGTGAACCGCCTGCTGAAATCCTTTGAGCAAATGCGGTCTATGATCAAACAGTTCTCCGGTCCCGGTGCGGGAAAGAAGATGAAGCGCATGCGTGGTTTCGGAGGCTTCGGGGGATTCCCCGGATTTTAAATAGTTCGCTGAAAGCAAAATGCTTTGCGATATAGAAAAAGTTTACTTGGAGGTGAAAAGACATGGTTAAGATCAGACTGAGAAGAATGGGTGCCAAGAAGGCTCCTTACTACCGTATTGTTGTTGCCGATTCCCGCAGCCCCCGCGACGGCCGCTGCATCGAGGAGATCGGTACCTACAACCCCCTGACCGAGCCTGCAACCATCACTGTTGATGCTGAGAAGGCTCAGAACTGGATCAAGAACGGCGCACAGCCCACTGACACTGTTCGTGGCCTGCTGAAGAAGGCTGGCGTTCTGTAAGTTTCCCATAAGGAGTTGCACAATGAAAGAGCTTTTGCTGTATATGGCAAAGAATCTGGTGGACGATCCGGATGCAGTTACCGTCAATGAAGTCTCTGATGAGGACGGCAAGGTGCTGGAACTCCGTGTTGCCCCCGGCGACATGGGAAAGGTTATCGGCCGCCAGGGTCGAATTGCGAAGGAGATTCGCACCATTGTGAAGACTGTTGCTCAACGCACCGGTGAAAAAGTCACAGTGGAAATTGTTGATTAAGTCGAGTATGCGTGACGCTTTGCGCCACGCATTTCTCGTTTTTTAGAGGCAGGGGTTGCCCCAATCGGTATTCTTTGTTATAATGAATATAAATCATGAACAAAAGGAGAAATCAAATGAAACTCCAATTTTTAGAAACCGGCGAAATCGTCACGACTCATGGTGTTCGTGGTGAAATGAAGATCCTTCCATGGGCTGACGGCCCCGAATTCCTACTGGGTTTTGATCGTGTTCGCATTGCTGGTATTCAATACATAGTGGAGAACTGCCGTGTACAGAAGACTTGTAATCTATTAAAACTACAAGGAATCGATTCAATAGAGGCGGCGCAAGCTCTCCGTGGAAAGATTGTTGAGGTTTATCGAGAGGATGCACCTGCAGATATTATTTTTGTTGCGGAGCTGATCGGAATTAATGTTTATTCTGATGGAGTAGAATTGGGAAAGATTACCGATGTGCTGGATTACCCGGGAAATAAGGTCTATGTTGTTGAGGGGGAACACACCTATATGATCCCTGCAGTTAAGCAGTTCATTCTTTCAACAGATTTGGACGCTGGCATCATGCAGGTTCATATCATCGAGGGGATGCGCACAGATGAGAATTGATATTTTGACGCTATTCCCGGAAACGCTGGGCGATGTGCTGTCTGAGAGTATTCTTGGACGCGCGCAGGAGAGGGGGTATATCCAGATCGAAGCACACCAGATTCGCGACTATACTGCCAATAAGCAGAATCAGGTGGATGACTATCCTTATGGTGGGGGAAGAGGCGCAGTTATGACTGCAGATCCTCTCTACCGCTGCTGGGAGGCTGTTTGCGATCAAGCAGCCGGTCCTGTGCATACGATCTATTTATCGCCTTGCGGACATACATTCAAGCAGTCGGATGCGATCCGGTTGAGTAAGATGGAGAATCTGGTGCTGGTTTGCGGTCACTATGAAGGAATTGATCAGCGGTTTATTGACGAATGTGTAGATGAAGAGATTTCCCTTGGTGACTTTGTACTGACAGGCGGCGAGATCGCGGCCATGGCAGTAACAGATGCCGTATGCCGTATGGTACCTGGAGTCCTGGCTGATCCGGAATGCTTTGAGGACGAAAGTCATTACAACGGTCTGCTTGAATATCCACAGTACAGTAGACCTGCAGTATGGCACGGCAGGGAAGTGCCATCGATTCTGCTATCCGGCGATCATGGTAAAGTTGAGAAGTGGCGTAGAAAACAGTCGCTTCGTCGAACCAGAGAAAGAAGACCGGATATGTTTGAAAAGCTGGACCTATCTTGCAAACAGGATAAAATACTTCTTAAAGAAATTGAGGAAGAAGATAAGGTTGTAAACTAAAAGTTTGTATATCCGTCAGTGAAAAAAGCATACCAAAAGCAAAATATACGAAAAAGCGCACAGATTTGTGCGCTTTTTGTGTTTTCGATCAGTTCGCAGAGGGTATCTCCGGAAAGGAAAAGTTTTTTTTGTGGTCACTGATCATTTTTCTTGGCAATCACCGAGCGAGCAACTGCAGTTTTACTAACGGCTTCTTTGCTCTGTTGCTCCTTGGAAAAACTCGGATTTAGAGTGTCTGTAAACGCGGTATGTATTTTGCTGCTGGTGTCTGGCTGGGCTTGCGTCTGTTGTGTATTTTCTTGTTCTGTAGTTATTTGCTTATTTTTTGATGCATTTATATTACGCTTGGCAACAATAATAACGACGATTAAAAGTAATAGGATCAAAATAATTATTATACCATGGCTAAAAAGAGATTTCATAAATACACCTCATTCTTTACCAAAATTATAATGCTCACAGAAAACCAAAAGCTCTCTGCCGTATCTTTGTGCTTTACTATTGGAATTCGGGTGCTGAATATGTAGCAAAAATCCGAACCATTCACCGATAGGAACAAGGTTCGGATTATTCGTATTTGGTCGGAGTGTCGGGATTCGAACCCGAGGCCTCTTGGACCCGAACC
>JAZOSG010000016.1:0-2772 GCA_045657005.1 Faecousia sp. | reverse complement strand
GTTTCCTACGGTGCCGGTGCGATCCAGCTGGGCTTCCCCGTTATTTCCAACGAGACTGAGAATATGTTCCGCGTTCCCAAGTCCCTGATCCAGCAGCTGGATACTTCCAAGTGGAACGCAACTTCTCTGGAAGCTCGTGACATCAAGCTGAAGATCACCAACATCGACATCCCTGTTTCCTACGCCACCGCCTTTGAGGGCGAGATCATCCGCCGGGGCGATATGCAGGTGGAAGTGGATGGCTCCCGTGTGGACTGCTTCGAGCTGGTCCAGACCAAGGAGCTGCAAGAGGTCGAGGATCACAAGATCGAAGTTATCGGACCGGAGATCGACGAGATCGAGGTCGGCTCCAAGATCTCCCTGTCCTACACCATCGATGTTGCCGGCAAGGCTATGCAGGCTGACTTTGAGGCTGTTATGGAGCGTAAGATCCACGCATGGCTCAACTGCATCGAAGGCGTTATGCACACCGGTCAGCGCGATATGATCCGTATCCGTATTTCCAAGGCCGACTTCGAAGCAGGCTTCAAATTCCGTCACCTGGGCGAGGTTCTCTACGCCAAGGTTATGAGTGAGTTCGAGGCTGTTGCTGACAAGTGCCAGGTCACCATCGTTGTGGACGCAGAAAAGAACAAGGAACTGCGTGCTCAGGCTAATGAGATCTTCAATGCCCGTGATGCCCGTCTGGCCTCTATGACCGACGAATCCGTCAACGAGTTCTACACCTGCATTATGTGCCAGGCTTTCTCCCCCAGCCATGTCTGTATTGTTACCCCTGAGCGTCTGGGTCTGTGCGGTGCGGTCTCCTGGCTGGATGCCAAGGCTACCAAGGAGCTGGATCCTCACGGTCCCTGCCAGCCCATCGTCAAGTCCGGCTGCCAGGACGAGCGTCTGGGTCGTTACGACTCCATGGACGAAGCTGTGAATAAGTACTCCCACGGTGCTGTTGAAAAGATCACTCTGTACTCCCTGTTCGAGGCTCCTATGACCTCCTGCGGCTGCTTCGAGTGTATCTGCGGTGTAGAGCCCTGCTCCATGGGTGTTGTTATCACCTGCCGTGAGCACGCTGGCCTGACGCCTCTGGGTATGAGCTTCTCTGACATGGCCTCCATGACCGGCGGCGGTGTGCAGACCCCTGGCTTTATGGGCCACGGCAAGCACTTCATCTCCTCCAAGAAGTTCATCGCAGCCGAAGGCGGCCCCGGTCGTATCGTCTGGATGCCCAAGATGCTGAAGGATCAGATGCGCGAGCGCCTGGATGCTACCGTTTTGGAAATGTACGGCGTTGAAAACTTCACCGACATGATCGCTGACGAGACTGTCTGCACCGAGGATCCCGAGCAGCTGCTGGAGTTCCTGGGCGAGGTCGGTCACCCTGTTCTGGGCATGGAGCCCTTCGATATGTAATTACATATCCGCAAACAGATAATTTAAAAGCGGGCTGTCTCACGTTTCGGTGAGACAGCCCGTTTGTCTATTTGATTGTAGGGGTGTTCCCGGACGGGCGTTCCTATATTGGCGCGGTGCGGTTTTTCTTGACATTCCGGACGGCGGCATATTATTATAGATGTAGGGAAATGACTGTAAGAGGAGGAATATTATGGCGGAAATCTTGCGCTGCACCGGTCTGACCAAGTGGTATGGAAAGACCCGTGCTTTGGACAATATCAGCCTGACGCTGGAAAGCGGCAGGATCGTGGGTTTGCTGGGACCAAACGGCTCGGGAAAGACCACGATCATCAAGATCATCAACGGACTCCTTACCCCGGACAGCGGAACTGTCAGGATCTGTGGTAACCCTCCGGGACCTAAGACCAAGGCAGAGGTCGCCTATCTTCCTGACAATATTTATTTAAATTCCTGGATGACGGTCAAGCAGATCGTTACATATTTTCAGGATTTTTATGAGGATTTCCGACCGTTTTTGGCATACGAGATGCTGGAGCGGCTGGGGATCTCGCCCAAGCAGCGGCTGAAGGCTCTGTCTAAGGGCAACAAGGAAAAGGTCTGCCTGATTTTGACCATGAGCCGCAATGCGAAGCTGTACGTTCTGGATGAGCCCATCGCCGGTGTTGACCCGGCTGCCAGAGACTATGTGATCTCCACTATCATCAACCATTATAACCCTGAATCCACAGTCTTGATCTCTACACACCTGATTGCGGATATCGAGCAGATCCTGGACGAGGTGCTGTTTATCCAAAACGGGCAAATCCTGCTGCAAAAATCAACAGAAGACATCCGGCGGGAGAGCGGAAAGAGTGTAGATGAACTGTTCCGGGAGGTGTTCCGATGGTAAAAAAGCTTTATAAGCATGAGCTCTTGGCATGGCTTCGGGTGCTGATCATTATCTTCGGCATCGTCCTCGGAGTATCCGTGATGCACCGGATCATCCAGCTTTTTGAAAATGATTCTGTGTACTATAGCATCGTTAACGGTTCGGTCTCGTTTATGTATGGGATCGCTCTGATGGTGTGCTCTGTCGCGCCGGTGGTGTTTGGCGTTGTGCGGTTTTATAAAAACCTGTTCACCGGTGAGGGGTATCTGTCCTTTACTCTGCCGGTAAGATCTGCCGATCATCTGTGGGTAAAGCTGTGGACAGCGGTAGGCTTCAGCATTCTTTCCGTGATCGTGTGTGCAGTTTCTGTGCTGATCGTCACTGCCGGGGATGTGTTCACGGAGATCTGCAAAGCTGCGGCGTATCTGCTGGAAATGATTCCTCAGAAAATGGTGGGGCATGCTGTAGGCTACTGCATGGAGGGGGTCGTGCTG
>JAZOSG010000015.1:0-3976 GCA_045657005.1 Faecousia sp. | reverse complement strand
CGCCAAGGTGTGTCCATGACCCACCGCTACAATGTTTTTGGGCTTCACCGGCTCCTTTGCACAGCCGGCAAGCGCCAGGATCATAACTGCCCCAAGGATCAGCGCCAAAGCTTTCTTCATATGAATTCCTCCTGTTTTGTTTTTTATATTGTAAAACAAATCAAGGCATGTGTCAATAAATTCTGCCTGTGGGGAGGCTTCTAAAAAGCATCCACACAGGCAGTATTTTTATCAGTCCTTTTTTTCCGGCAGACGGCTGCGGCGACGGCGGCGCTGAGAGGGCTTTCTGTCCTCCGGGTCTGCCTTTTCCACACGCCGGGCGTAGGCAGCGGCCGCCTCAGAGGTTGCCTCATAGGTCAACCGACTGACACGCACCGTGCCGTCCGGCTGATCGGACAGGCGGCAGCGGATCAGGAATTTTCCATGCTCCGGACAAGCAGCAAGATCCATATACCGGTGTCCCGGCTGGGCAAACCATCGGGAACCGAGCATTTGTCTGCCGCAGGTGGGGCATTGGTTTTCTGCCCCGGACATAGCACTCAACGCGGCACGCTTGTCCGCGTAATCGTAAAACACCTTGCGGCTGATACAGCCGGTAAGCTCCGCGCCGTGGAAGCCGTTGACATGGCTTTTCAGTGCCTCGCTGTATTCTTCTGTACCTTTTTTCAGATCCAGCCGGGCACAGATCAGTGCCGTATGGTAGGCATCACCCAAAGCATCGTGGGCAGGTCTCGTCGCTTCGATGCCGAAGATCTCCATAGCGGTCTTCAGCGCCTTCTGGGCGTTGGAGCCGTCCGTCTGGGCGTTGAAGATCATCTGGGCGTTATACCATTTGCTCACCCAGTTCTCATCAAGCCCATACAGCCGCAGATTCTCCCGGAGAATCGTGATGTCATCAAAACCCCATGTCAGGAATGTCACATCTTCACCGCACCAGCGATGAAACTTCTCCATTGCCTCCTGCATGGGAACACCCTCTTCACGCAGCTGGGCCTCCTTAATGCCGGTCAGCTTGCTGACCCGACGGTTCAGTCGGCGGTAATATTTAGGCTTGATCAACACCTGGAATTCATCAGCCACCTGCTGCCCCTCGGTAACACGCACCGCGCCGATCTGGATGATCTCTCCGCGGATCTGCACCGGCAGCACCTTCCGTGCCGATGGGGAGCCGGGCCAGGGCTGATTCCATTCCATATCCAATACGATATAATCCATTGCTGCAACCTCAGTTTTCGTTTCCTGCCTTACATCATATCATATCCGGGCAGGCTCTGTAAACCATTAGTTGCAATTTGTTTACTTTTTCGACAGCATTTTCTTTCTGTCCAGCTCGCCCTCCTGCCAGCCAGCCTCCTTGCCGCATACCGGGCAGGGGTCACAGGCACGGATGCCCTCGTAGGTGTAGCCGCAGTTCAAACACCGCCAGCTGATCGGCGTTTCCTTCTCCGTCAGCGTACCGCTGACCAGTTGCTCGTGGAGGGATTTGAACGCATTGTGATGGACACCCTCGATCCGGGCGATCTGCATCCACAGCCTTGCGGTATCGTCGCAGCCCTCCCGACGGGCGATCTCCGCAAAGCCCGGGTAGGCATCATCGTGCTCCTCCAGTTCTCCGTTGGCGGCAAACTGGAGATTCTCCGCAGTCGTACCCAACTGGAAGGGATAACCTGCCGCCAGATCGATATTGGGGGCGCAGCCACCCAGCTTCTGCAGGTGCTCCAAAAATTCCTCGGCGTGGACTGCCTCGTTTGCAGCAGTCTCCTCAAAGACCCGGGCGATCCACTCGTAGCCCTCCTTACGCGCCACCTGGGCATAAACCGTATAACGGGTGCGCGCCTGGGATTCCCCGGCAAAGGACCGTGCCAGGTTCAGAACTGTTTGGTTTTTGATGTTTTGTTCCATGTTACATCCTCCTTTTTCTATAAGAGGATGTCCATTTTCTCCCAAGGCTATACCTACCTTGCTCTGGCGGTAGCGGCTGGCAGCATCTGTAACCCATTGGGCAATGCTCTGGGCGCTGTTGCTGTGAAAATGCTCCGCAAGGGTCTGCCGCATGGCGTCGCGCAGGGCATTATCCTCTGCCAGCCGCACTGCCTGCTCTATCACCGTTTGGGCATCACTGCTGCCCACTGCATATCCGCGCTCCAGGAAGAAATCAAAATTCTTCCCTTCACAGCCTCCCACAGCATTGATCAGTACCATTGGCAGGTGTTTGGTCGCTGCCTCGGTAGCACTGAGTCCGCCGGGCTTTGTGACGATCATATCCGCAGCATCCATATATTCCGGTACTTCCCGTGTATAGCCCAGCACCCGGAGCCGGGGATCGGCAATATCGGACATAGCTTCATACAGTTTTTCATTGTTTCCGCAGATCGATACCACCAGGCTGCCCTCCGGAAGCCGTTCCGTCAGCTCCATAGCGATCCTGCGGATCGGTCCACAACCCATACTGCCGCACATAAGCAGCACCACAAGCCCCTCCTGAGGTAAGCCCAGCTGCTGTCTTGCAGCCTTCTTTTCCCTTTGGCTGTAAAACGCCTGCCGCACCGGGATACCGCTGGGGATCAGCCGCAGGCTGGATAGTCCGGCACGGATAAACTCCCCGGACAGTGCCGCATCCGGGATGAAATAACCATCCATATCGCACTGCTCCACCGTAGGACTGCAGGTATAATCCGTCGCCACGAAAAAGCATGGGATCTCCACACCCCAGACCCGGCGCACCTCAGTCATAAGCATCCCTGAAAACACATGCACACAGACTACCGCATCGTAGGACCCCTGCATCAGCATCTGCCACACCTTACCGGCTCCCAGGCTCAGCATCTCGTAAACAGGCGTCGTCTCCTCCGGGTCGGCAGTTTTTTCAAACACCCGGTAGCCTGCGTCGCTCAGTCTGGGCGCGTATTTGTACAGGCGGCTATGCCAGTTGCATATGAATTTGGAAAACCGGGGAGACAGGCAAGCCAGCACATCCCGAAGCTCACACTCGATCCCCTTCTGTTGCAGCACCTCCATGACCGCCCGGGCAGTGGCATTGTGTCCTTCGCCGGTATTGCAGGAAAGCATCAATATCCGCACAGCAAATCCCTCCTTGGTTTTTTATCATTATACCCCTGCCCTTTTACAGATTATTGGAAAAACTGTAAATTTTTGATAAATTTTATCTGGCATTATTTTTTACTTTAAAATTGGGTCTTTTTTTATTGCCAGCTCGTGTTATAATGTGGAAAAGCTCACAGGGAGGGACCCTTATGAAAAGACATACCTTTACAACCAAACGTCTGGTCATCGCCGCCATGCTGGCTGCCCTGACTATTGCCGGATCCTGGCTGCGCATCAAGGTTCCGTTGGATATTACCGGCTTCTCCGCCTTTCATCTGGGCAATATCATGTGTGCGCTGTCAGGCATCCTGCTGGGTCCCTGGCTGGGCGGACTTGCCGCGGGCCTCGGCTCTGCGATCTACGACATGTTTGATCCTGTCTATATTTCCGAATGCTGGCTTACCTTCCTGATGAAGGGCGCTTACGGCGTTGCCGTCGGACTGATCGCATACGCCGGCAAGCAAAAATGGGATGGCAGCTACTTAAAGGCACTGTGGGGTACGATCACCGGTGCAGTCACCTATGCGGCGCTGTACCTTGCCAAAAGCTATTTCTACGGCGGACGGCTTCTGGCTGGGCTTACCCATGAAGCCGCCCTGCTGAATCTGGTAGGCAAGCTGCCTGCCACCACCTTTAACGCAGTGATTGCCATTGTTTGCGCGCCACTACTGGCCATTGCCATTTCCAAGGCCTTGGAGAAAAGCCATCTTTCACTGGAATGATACAAAAGGGGCGTGTTGCAAAATGCTGCAGCACGCCCCTAAACTATGCAAATGTCTACATCCTGCGGATGTAGGGGCGGATATTATCCGCCCGCGGGCGACTAATACTCGCCCCTACAGATTCTAACGATAGATTTTTGAATTTTGCA
>JAZOSG010000014.1:0-2933 GCA_045657005.1 Faecousia sp. | reverse complement strand
ATTCAAAAATCTATCGTTAGAATCTGTAGGGGCGACTATTAGTCGCCCGCGGGCGGATAATATCCGCCCCTACATCCGCAGGATGTAGACATTTGCATAGTTTAGGGGCGTGCTGCAGCATTTTGCAACACGCCCTTTTTTTGATCGTTTTTACCCGACACACACGGTGCCGTCTTCTTTGACGGTAATGGACATGCCGTCTTTGACATACTCCAGGAATTCCTCGCCCAGACTGTCTACTACCGGCATCTTGACCTCCGGCAGCCAAACAGAAGCCAGGATCGAGCCGGCAGCTGCCAGAGAATCGATGGGCTTACTAAACAGCATGCAGGCAGGCTGCCGCTGCATAGCGCAGGCGCAGTACAGTACCAGACCGCCGGTGGTAGAGCCGATGGTCTGGGGCAGGCACAGCGCCTTGCCCAGCATCTGCTTGCCATAAAGATCCGGGTTGTTCTGATCGCCACAGGTGGCGGTCTTGTCGCCGAACTGCAGTGCCTTCTGGAAGGAGGCAAGGGTGTTGAGTCCACCGTGGGAAACCAGAGCCTCGGCAGTTACAGTGCCGGGGGCAACGATGCGTCCTTTAAATTCCTTCATACCCATTACGCTCCTTTCGTGATTTTTTCCAGGATCTCAGCCTCGGTGTAATACCGGGCGGAGGTGTATGTGCGAAGCTTGTTGGAGGAGGTGATCACCGGCATAGAGCCGCACAGGGGATTGTTCATATACATCAGCGGACAGATGTAGCTGAGGATCACACCGGTTGCCTTCAAGCGCTCAGTGTATTCGGTCTTCTCGAATTCTGCCTTGACTGCAGGCGCGGTAGTAAAGACTGTGGGGATCTGAACCTTCTTTTTTCCGCTGGTCTTAAGACCTTCCTCCACGCGTACAGTCCAGTCTTTCAACTGCTGCAGGCTCATATGTGGACAGCCCACAAAGCACAGCTTGGGCTTTGCGTCAGGATTCTTCCAGATCACGGGATATTCCGCCTGGACACGCTCCAGCTCCGCATCGTCGATCACATAGACCTGCGCGCCTTCTTTTACAAGTCCCTGTCCCTGCTCAACTGCCTCGGGGGTGAGGTTTTCGATGTGGTAAAGTCCCACAGCGCCATTAGAGGCGGTCGCCGCGCCGAAGTCCTTCAGATAGGCGCAGACCTCGTCACTTAGCTCATTTCCCAGCCATGTATCCAGTCCCTGGATGTAGGGAACATCCTCCATGACCTTCATGCCGATGGCAGAGCCAAGCAGCTGAGCCTCGGGTTTTTTGGTGGTCTGCACCTTAATGATCCAGCTGGCTTTCCGTCCCTCATCGGTCAGCAGACCGAAGTTGGGAACAAAACCGGCAATAGAGCCCATGATATCCATGATGCCGGAGTTGCGGTTGCACCGGGCACCCAGTACCGAGTTGGCATAGACTACCGCGGAGGATTCTGCCCAGCTGAGCACATCACCCTTTTTGGGCTTGTTGCCCACCTGATCCAGATAGCAGGCACAGGTAAAAGCCTGGTCGTTCATAAGACCCAGTTCCTTGAGCTGCTGCTCATAGCTTTCCTGGGTGGCATACATGATCTTGTTGAAAATAAAGTTCTGCAGGAAGTTGGCAGGTACATTCTTGTCCAAAGGACGGGGGTCAACAGAAAACTGCTGCGCGGAAACAGCGCCTGCGTCGATCAGCTGCTGCATCAGGTCAAAAACGGGCTTCATCATCTTTAAGCCAAAGGATGTGACCAGATGATTGTATTCGGAAGTGACAGGAACCATCTTGTCAGCACCGAAGGCATCGCCGTACATGACCAGAGTCTTCATGACCTTTGCCATCGTCTCGCCCTTGGAGCCGTTTAAAATAGCTTGTTGTTCGTCAGTTAAGTACATATTTACCTCCTTACAGCTTCATGCAGACATCCCATGCCTGCCAGATAACCGTGCGCAGATTTCCCACCTTGCTGGCATCACCCACGATATGGACATGCTTGCTCTTGGGGGCGATGGGGCTGGGCTTGTAACCCACGGATACGATCACATCGTCGGCGTTAATGTCAAATTGATTGCCCTCTTTGTCCTGCACAGTAACACCATCCTGACGGATCTCACACAAACGGGTTTCCAGGTGGACAGGTACTTGATTTGCCTTGAAGAAATCACGCAGGAAGCTGGTGTTGGCAAGGCATACACCCTTGGTGGTGATCAGATCGTCCTGCATCTCCACGATGGTGGGCTTTTTGCCCTGCAGGTACAGCTCGTAGGCGATCTCGCAGCCGGTCAGGCCGCCGCCGATGATCACCACATTGTCGCCGACCTTGCGGTTGCCCAGCAGATACTCCACAGCCTGAATGCCGTAAGCAAAGCCGGGGATGGGCAGCCGGTTGGCCTCGCTGCCGGTAGCCACGATCACTTCGTCAGCGCCCAATGCTTCCACATCGTCAACCTTGGTGTTCAGCTTGATCTCGATCTGGGGATACTTGGTCAGCTCGCGCTTATACCAGGCAATGAGGGCTTTGTCTTTTTCCTTAAAGGAGGGTGCGGCAGCGGCAATGAACACACCGCCCAGCTCGCCGGATTTTTCGTACAGGGTGACCTTGTGTCCGCGCTTGGCGCAGACCAGCGCCGACTCCATACCGCCAATCCCGCCGCCAATGACAGCAATATTCTTAGACACGGCAGCAGGCTTGATATAATGCTTGGTCGACTGCATAGTCTCAGCGTTCAGTGCGCACCGGGCAAGTCCCATGGTGTCGGTCAGATCCTGAGTATTTGCTTTACCCTTGGAGGAGGAGAAGTTGAAGCAGCCACTGTGGCAGCAGATGCAGGGCTTGATGTCCTCCAGCCGGTCCTCGATCAGCTTGGTGACCCATTCGGGGTCTACCAGGAACTGACGGGCAACGCCCATGGCATCGATACGACCCTCAGCAATGGCTTGTGCGCCTACCTCAGGCT
>JAZOSG010000013.1:0-13372 GCA_045657005.1 Faecousia sp. | reverse complement strand
CCGGACGCACCCATCAGCTGCGTGACCACTGCGCGTATATGGGCTTTCCCATTTTAGGCGATCCCCAGTACGGCAGCGAAAACTCTCAGGCGTATGCGAAAGCCCGTGGTCTGACCCACCAAAGGCTGTGCGCCAAGGAGCTGGAATTTACCCATCCCATTACAGGACAGACCATACGCCTGGAATCCAAAATGACAGTGGAATTTACCCGACCCTGTTGACAAACGGGTCAATAGGGCGTATACTATAGAAAACACATGAACAATTGCTCATATGTAAATATTGGATATAGGGAGGCGTTGCCATGGCAACAAAACGGTACACCCTTGAAAACTTAGGCTGCGCCAACTGCGCGGCAAAAATGGAAGCGAAGATCAACGCTTTGCCCCAGGTGGAATCTGCCACCATTACCTTTGCAACCCGGCGTTTGGAGGTAACAGCCCAGGATCCGGACGCGCTGCTGGAGCAGATGCAGGAAATCGTCAGCAGCATCGAGCCGGAGGTGAAGATCAGCACCCACGACCATGCCCACCATTCCACGGAGCAGTGTGGCTGCGGTCATGAACACGACCATAGCCATGGGCATCACCATCACCACGGTGAGGAAAAAAGCCAGTGGATGCCGCTGCTCATTGGTGCAGGGCTGTTTGCCGCAGGTCTCTTGTTGGAGCTTATGGGGATCACGGTATTTTCTGTGCCGGTGGGCGTGCTGTGTTACATCGGGGCGTATGGGCTTTTAGGCTGGCAGGTACTGGCAGATGCCGGAAAAAATCTGATCAAAGGGCATGTATTCGACGAAAATTTTCTTATGAGCATTGCTACCTTGGGAGCGTTTGCCATTGGCGAGCTGCCGGAGGCGGTGGGGGTCATGCTTTTTTACCGGGTGGGCGAATTTTTTGAAGAGAAGGCAGTATCCCGCAGCCGCAGCCAGATCATGTCGGCAGTGGATCTGCGTCCGGAGACAGTCACCCTGGAAAACGGACAGGTGATTCCTGCCGCCCAGGCGCAGGTGGGACAGCTGGTTTTAGTGCGCCCCGGCGATCGGATCCCACTGGATGGCATTGTGATCTCCGGAGAAAGCCGCATTGATACCGCGCCCATTACCGGTGAGCCTGTGCCGGTAGCAGTCAGACCTAATGATCCGGTGACCTCCGGCTGCGTGAATCTTGCCGGGTTTTTGACTGTGAGGGTAGAAAAGCCCCTGGCTGAATCCATGGTCACCCGGATCTTACAGGCGGTGGAAAATGCGGCTGCCGGCAAGCCCAAGATCGACCGGTTTATTACCCGGTTTGCCCGGGTGTACACCCCGGCGGTGGTGATAGCGGCAGCGGTTATTGCCCTGATCCCCTCGCTGATCACCGGTCAGTGGAACTACTGGATCTATACAGCCTTGTCCTTTCTGGTCATGAGCTGTCCCTGTGCCCTGGTGCTCAGCGTACCCCTTGCCTTTTTCTCCGGCATCGGAGCCGGCAGCAAAAAGGGCATCCTGTTTAAGGGTGGCTTGTCCATAGAAGCCCTGGCAGGGATCAAGGCGGTGGCGGCAGATAAAACAGGAACGGTCACCCAGGGAGATTTCCGGGTGCAGCCCTGTGATCCGGCACTTTTGCAGCTGTGTGCCAGCTGTGAGCAGAATTCTTCCCACCCCATCGCTGTGAGCATCACAGCCAGTGCAAAGGAGCAGGGGCTGCGCCTGGACATGCCCGAGCGCCTTGAGGAGATCCCCGGTCACGGCATCCGTGCCATCCTTGGCGGCAAAGAAGTTTTGTGCGGAAACGAAAAGCTTCTGACGCGCTTTGGTATCCAGGCGCAGATGCCCCAAGTACCCGGCACCCGGGTTTTGGTGGCTTCAGACGGGAAATATCTGGGTTACCTGCAGATCTCCGATACGGTCAAGCCCGGCGCAGAGGATGCGTTCCGCTCCCTGAAAGCAATGGGTATCCATACGGCGCTGCTGACCGGTGACACGCAGGAAAACGCCCGGGCGGTTGCGGAAAAAGCCGCCATCGAAGAATTCCATGGGCGGCTGCTGCCGGAGGATAAGCTGACGGTGCTGCAAAAGATCCGGCAAGCCAGGGGTGCGACCATGTTCGTAGGCGACGGCATCAACGACGCACCGGTGTTGGCAGGCGCGGATGTGGGTGCGGCTATGGGCAGCGGTGCCGATGCCGCCATTGAGGCCGCCGATGTGGTGTTTATGACCTCGGATATTGCCGCCGTGCCGGCATCCGTCAGGATCGCCCGGGATACCCGGCGCATCGCCTGGCAGAATGTGGTGTTTGCCCTGGCGGTGAAGCTGATCGTGATGATCTTGGGACTTCTGGGATACGCCTCCATGTGGCTGGCGGTGTTTGCTGACTCGGGAGTTGCCATGCTGTGCGTCCTCAACTCCATCCGCATGCTGTATCAAAAGAAATAAACTGAGTCCTCTGTCTCACCGGACAGAGGACTCAGTTTTTACATATCACAGCTTAGAAGATCGTCGAAGGTCTCCCGGCGGACAGCCACATAAGGGCCATCCTTTCCCACCATCACCACAGGAGGACGGGGGACGCGGTTATAGTTGGACGCCATGGAGTAGTTGTAAGCACCGGTAGTCAGCACAGCCAGCACCTCGCCCCGGGTGGGCTTGGGCAGCGCCACATTTTCCTGGATCAGATCGCCGCTTTCGCAGCAGCAGCCGGCGACGGTGCAGACAAAATCCCTGGGGTCGTGCATCCGGCTGGCAGGCAAAACCGTGTACGCCGCCTGATACAGGGTGTACCGGGGGTTGTCGGTCATGCCGCCGTCCACGGCGGCGTAGTTCTTAAAGCCGGGGATCTGCTTGATGCTTGCCACGGTGTACAGGGTGATACCGGCATCTGCTACAATGCTGCGTCCCGGCTCCATCAAAATGGCAGGCGGCTCCATGCCCAGATTCCGGCAGGTGTCAAAGATCAGCGTGCCGATGCTGCGGATATTTGCGGTGTAGTCAATGGCGGCATCCTGTGCCGTATAGGGAACTGCCATGCCGCCGCCCAGGTTCAGGATCGGGGCGCGGTAGTCGTAAGTTTTCAAAATATGGGCAGCAAATTCCAGCATGATCACCGCCGCGTCGCAGAAGGGGGCGTGGTCAAAGATCTGGGAGCCAATGTGGCAGTGATAGCCTTGCAGGTCAACATTTTTCTTGGACAGGGCGCGCTTGACCAGCTCCTCGGCTTGCCCGGTCTCGATGGCAGCGCCGAATTTGCAGTCTACCCGGCCTGTGCTGATCTTTTCGTGGGTGTGGGTGTCAATGCCCGGGGACAGGCGCAGCAGCACCTTCTGACGCAGACCTTGCCGGGCTGCTTCCCGGTCAATGGCATCCAGCTCGTCGGCATTGTCGCAGACGAAAAAGCCAATGCCGTTTTCCATAGCGAAGCGAATATCCCCGTCAGTCTTGCTGTTGCCGTGGAAAAAAGCGTTTTCCATGGGGAAACCGGCGCGCACTGCCGTGTGCAGCTCACCGGAGGACACCACATCCACGCCCATGCCCTCCTGATCCATGATCCGGTAGAGCTGCTTGATGCTCAGCGCCTTACTGGCATACAGGGGACGGGAGCCGGCAGGCAGATACGCCTGCATGGCGGCCTTGTATTCCCGGCAGCGGGCGCGGATCGCCGCCTCGTCCATTAAAAGCAAAGGCGTGCCAAATTCCTTTGCCAGTTCAGTGGTGTCATGACCGGCAAAGGTCAGATGGCCAAGGTCGTTGGTGGAAAGATTTTTGTATAGCATAGGGATTCCTTCTTTGTAAATATCAGAGCATGTGGCTGATCATATCCTCCCGGCTCATGGGGGAAAGGTCTGCCGGGGCGATGTCGAAGATAGTCTGGCAGCCGGTGATGCCCCGACCTGCCATCTTCATAGCTGCCCGGGCGCATGCCACCAGCACACTGGAAGTGAACTGGGGGTTGGAGTCCAGCGTCAGCTTGTACTCAATGGTCTGGCGGCTTTCACCGTCCCAGCCGGTAATGCCGCTGCGGATCACGCTGCCGCCGTGGGGAAGACCTGCGTGGTCACGGCGCATCTGGTCCATGGTGATAAATTCCACGGTGGTGTCATACTCGTCAAAATAATTGGGCATGGTCTTGATCGCCTGCTCGATGGCAGCCTTGTCAGCGCCCTCCTCGGCGACCACATAGCAGTACCGGGTGTGCTTTTCCCGGGCGGTCAAAATAGGATCCTTGCCGGCGCGGACAGCTTCCAGCGCCGCGGGGACAGGAATGGTGTACTGCCGGCAGTCCACTACGCCGGGGATACGGCGCACCGCGTCGGAATGACCCTGGCTGACGCCCTTGCCCCAAAAGGTGTAGTCCTTGCCCTGGGGCAGGATCGCACTGGCGTACAGGCGGTTGAGGGAGAAAAGACCCGGATCCCAGCCCATGGAGATCACGGCGATATGACCGCTTTGACGGGCGGCGGCGTCCACAGCCGCAAAATGGGCAGGGATGTTGGCGTGGGTGTCAAAGCTGTCGATCACATGAAAATCCCGGGCAAAGCTGGGCGTCATTTCGGGAAGATCCTTGGCGCTGCCGCCGCAGAGGATCATCACATCGATCCGGTCTTTCCACTGCTGTGCCTGATCAAGAGAAAGCACCGGAACATCGGGGGTCAGGATCTGCACAGAGCTGGGCTCCCGACGGGTAAATACCGCCGCCAGCGCCATATCGGGATTCTGCCGGATGGCGCACTCCACGCCCCGGGCGAGGTTGCCGTAGCCAACGATACCGATTCTGATCATACTTTATACCTCCAGTCCTGCGTCACGCATGCACTGCAAAAGCACAGCTTTGTGGCTGTCCTCCATAGGAACTAACGGCAGCCGCAGATAATCCTCGCAGAAGCCCATAGCCGCCATAGCCGCCTTGACAGGGATGGGATTGACTTCACAAAACAGGGCGTTGATCAGGGGCAGATACTGCTTCTGCATCGCCATCGCCCCGGCAACATCGCCGTCAAAATACTTCTGGCACAGCTCCGCAGTCTGCCGGGGCAGCACATTGGAAAGCACGGAGATCACGCCCTCACCGCCGCAAGCCATCAGCGGCACGATCTGGTCGTCGTTGCCGGAATAGAGGGTCAGATTGTCTCCTGCCAGCTGCATGGTCTGGACGATCTTGGAAATATTGCCGCCGGCCTCCTTAATGGCGCAGATCCGGGGGTGCTTTGCCAAGGTCGCGTAAGTCTCCGGCTCGATGTTCACGCCGGTACGGGAGGGGACATTGTAAAGGATCACCGGCTTGGTGGACGCGTCAGCGATGGCGGTGAACATTGCCACCAGACCCCTCTGGGTGGTCTTATTATAATAAGGTGTCACCAGCAGCATAGCATCGTAACCGATCTGACATGCATACTTGGTCAGCTCAATGGCGTAGGCGGCATCGTTAGAGCCGGTGCCGGCGATCATGGGTACACGTCCTGCCACCTGATCCACGGCAAACTTCAGCACCTGGCGGTGCTCCTCGTCGGTCAGGGTAGAGCTTTCGCCGGTAGTGCCGCAGATGACCAGGGCGTTGATGCCCTCGGCGATCTGCCATTCGATCAGCTTTTCAAGGGCAGGGTAGTCCACACCCTTTTCGTTCAGGGGGGTGATCAGGGCGGTGGCTGCGCCCCGGAAGATCGGTTGTGTTTTCATAAAAATCGCTCCTTTTCGGTATTTGCGCTATGAGACAGGCAGTGGTACTTGGTCTGTTGTCATTGCGAACCAGCGCGCACGCTGGTGTGGCAATCTCCAAAACCAAACTTGCAGCGGAACAAAAAAAGTAACCGATGCAAGCATCGGCTATCAAGATATATCAAGAGATATTCTACCCGGAAAAACGGCCCGGCATCCCCAGCATATCATGATAGCACTCCGCAAACGCGACAGTCAGACAAATCTTATTTTGTCCGCCCAGAAAAGCCTTACGCCTCGGCTCTCTTCGGCGACGCTCCCTTTCCCCGATGCCACAGCCCTGCGAAGGCCTCCCGGCAGAGGGTACTGATGATGCGACGCGCCTCTATCATAGGCAGCTATTGAGTTACTGGAAGTGTAACACAGATGGATTCCTGTGTCAATACACAATCGCAAAAAGGCAACAAATTCCGATTTAGCGAGGTATTTACCGACACGCAACCAACCAATTGTCATTCCGAGCCAGTTCGCAAACTGGCGTGGGAATCTATTGATATAGCTTGGTTTTTGAGATTGCCACACCAGCGTGCGCGCTGGTTCGCAATGACAACTAAATCTGAAACAGCTCGCTAAACCGAAATTCATTCCCTATTTCCTTAAGGCTTTGCCCAGTACCGGAGCAATGAGCAGCGCCACGCCGCCGCCCAGCAGGGCAGTGATCAGCTGTGGGATCCCGAAAGTGACAGGCAACGCCTGGAGCATAGGTGGCTTCAGCGCACCGGCATCCAGCAGCACCTGTGCCAGTACGCCGCACAGCAGTCCTGCTACCATGCCGTAGAGCGCCAGAAATTTAGCAATTGCCGCCGCCAGCCAGGCGATCACTTTTTTCGCCGCGCCGCCCCTTGCCAGCAGATGCAGCACCGCTACGAACACGCTGTTTCCCACCATGATGGCAGGCACGGTCAGGATCTGGGGCGCGATCCCCAGCAGGTACGCCAGCACCGGCGAGACTGCCGCCACAGTAATGCCGCAGCCCAGTCCACCCACCAGTACCGCCACCGCCAGCACCGCGTTGACAAAGCTGCCGGTGACCAGCTGACCAAAGCCCTTGGTCAGCACCTGCAGCGCCAATAAAAGCGCCAGCATTACAGCAGTCTGGGTGATCCATCTGATTTTTTTATCCATAGTATTTTCCTCATTTCAAAAAGTTAGTGCCTATTATACACCTGCCGCCCCCACCGCGCAAGGGAATTCTGCTTTTTTCAGGCATCAAGATCTGTCATTTCGAGCAACCTGAGCGTAGTCGAAGGGGAGTCGAGAAATCCGCAAACTCCCCTGTCATCTTGAGCGGAGTCGAAAGATCCGTACTCCAAAAGGACGGATTTCTCCATTCCGCTTCGCTCCAGTCGAAATGACAATTGTGTTAGCCTAGTGGCATTGGTGTTATATGGTGACCTAGGTGTTGTGGCATGTGGCAGTGCTTGGGGGCATATATTGATTTTGTAAAAAAAGTATAAATTTCGCTTGCAATTGACCGGGAAAGATGGTATAAATAGTATGACTATAACTGTCACTATGGGATAATTATACCCATCGGCAGGAAAAGGTCGCATATACATATTGTAAACAACAGGGACGAGCGGTTCTGCAAGGAATGTTCCAAACGCAAATATCCAAAGCGCATTCCCCCGGGATTTTCCAAAAGGCCGATCTGTCATTCTGAGTAAGCCGTGCTCTGTGCCGCCGCCAAGCACAGACCCGGCG
Source organism: Faecousia sp. (assembly GCA_045657005.1). Taxonomy (GTDB): domain Bacteria; phylum Bacillota; class Clostridia; order Oscillospirales; family Oscillospiraceae; genus Faecousia. The sequence continues at coordinate 5,979 of JAZOSG010000013.1, read as the reverse complement.
CTCGGCGTGACATATAGGTTTTTTGGAACCTTGCAGAAGCGTAGATCCCTGATCGGGAAAACCCCGATAGTTTAAAACGAGGTCGCCTTTATAGAAGGCAAAGCCACCAATTTCATAGCTGTTGTTTTCGGCAAAAAGCCCTGGGGATTTTTCCTATCTCCTACGGGAGATAGCATGAGGCTTTGGAAACCCCTGTCATTTCGAGCGAAGGGCGATAGCCCGGAGTCGAGAAATCCGCATCATAAAGGGGACGGATTTCTCCATTCCGCTCCGCTCCAGTCGAAATGACAGAGAGAACGGACGCAACAGCATTGAAAAAGGCGGTAATGCCAAAAGGTGAAGGCAACCAACACCAATTTTTTTGTTAGGAGGAAAACAAGAAAATGAAAGCAATCTGTAAGAAGCTGCTTAGCTTGCTGGTCGTCATTGCCATGGTCCTTTCCATGGTGCCCTTCGGCGGCCTCAGCATCTTTGCAGTGGAAACAAAGGCAACAACTACGGCAACGGAAGAAACCGAAGATGTTGTTCACAGTGAACTCCCTGAAGAAGCGGCTGCAGCAATCAATAAAGCAGAGACGATTCAGGAAGAGGCAGCAACCCTTGACTTCTCCGGTAATTACTGCCCCGCTTGCGGTCCGGACGTAGAAGTCACCTGGACCAAACTAACTACGGCTGCGGTTGGTGCGACTTCCGGCAATGCTGATGTTTTTAAGACTAACCGGCATTTCTACTGGGATCCTGCGGATTTCGAGAACGGCACTGCTACCTTGACGGGTGTAAACTGGTTGCAGATGACTTCGGCAGATACCGGCTCCGGCTCTATCTGTTTGCACCTGAATGGCATCAAGCTCAATCTGGACAAAGGTCGTGTGCACTGGAGCGATGCTAAGGTTCTGAACATCATGGGTAGCGGCGAAGTCAACACCGGTTTGAATGTGGGAACAAACGACTTCTATGGCTTGTTCCAGGTCGACGGCAAGGGCACGATCAATCTCTACGGCGGCACCTACACCAGTACAGATGCAACTGTTGTTGAGCCAAGCGGTTCATGGCCCGAGACCACTGTCTACGGACTTGTGGGCATTGGCACTGCTGCGACCTTTAACATCTACGACGATGTCACCCTGCAATCTGCAGGCACGAACGTTGTAATGTCCAATAAGGGCGTATTTAACATGTACGGCGGCGAGATCAAGGGCGGTACCGGTTATGACTATGCTTACGATGGCACGGCAAATGCTGACAAGGACGGCGTTCCCGCTACCGGTGCAACCTATACAAATGTTGGTGGCAATGTCTATCTGCGCAAGACAGGTACCACCTTCAACATGTACGACGGTAAGATCACCGGTGGTACGGCATCTCTTGGCGGTAATGTGATGGCCCATTGGGACGCTACCTTTAATCAGTACGGTGGCGAGATCTCCGGCGGTACGGCTACAGCAACAGGTACGGACTGCTATGGCGGCGGTAACATCTATGTGGGTGCGATCGGCACAGATGCTACTTATAGAGCGACCCTGACCCAGCACGGTGGTTTGATATCTGGCGGCTCTGCTTATCAGGGCGGCAGCATCCTTACAAAATACTCCCCGGTTACGATCAACGGTACTGTTGATGGTGGTACCTCCACCGGTGGCGGCGGCAGCGTTTGGGTCAGCTCGGCAGGTAAAGTGGGCACTACAACTACCTATAAGTATAGTGATCTGACTGTCGGCTCCACCGGTGTTATCAAGAATGGTGTTGCAGCTATGTCCGGTGGCAGCGTTGTCCTTTACGGTACTGGTAGACTGTATTTGCAAGGCGGCAAGATCAAAGGCGGCACGGCTGGAACACATGGCGGCAACATTTACATGACTTCCAACGGCACATTCCAAATGACCGGTGGTGAGCTGTCCGGTGGTATTGCTAATTCGACATCGGTGGGCGGCAACTTATATGCCCAGAACAAGGGTGCGAAGATCACAATATCCGGCGGCACCGTATCCGGCGGTGAGGCGAAGAACGGCGGCAACCTGTATATCTCTAAGGCAAAGGTAGAGGTTTCCGGTGATGCTCTGCTTTCCGGTGGCACCGCAGCAAATGGCGGTCAAGGCGGCAACATCTACCTGACCGGTGCTAATACCGATGCCAAGGACGAAATCGGCACATTGACAATTTCTGGTAATGCCCAGATTACCGGCGGTTCCGCGACCTACGGCAAAACGATCAGAATGCAGCCCTACAGCGCACTGGTTATGACCGGCGGCACTATTGATGGACAGATCCAGCCCACAGACGGTGCATGCACAGCTAAGACTGCGACTATCACCGTTTCCGGTGAGGCGAAGATCACCGGCACCGGTCTGCAGTGCGGTCAGAACGGCATTCTGCTGGCAGATGCAGGCTTGACCGGAACGGCTTCTATCGCTGTTTATGCGCTTAACAGACCCTTCGTTCAGTATGCAGACGAAGCTACTGCTACAGCTGCCAAGGGCTTCTATAAGGCTTCTCAGTCCGGCTACGGCGTAGTTGTCAACGCCGACGGCACGCTGATGATCGGCGAGGTCGTGAACGAGCCTGTGGTTGGTGTCTTTGATCCCGAGAATTGCGACGGCAAGGCTTACTGCCCTGTCTGCGGTACTCTGGAAACCTGGAAGGACTTTAATAGCTATGCCTATACAGGTGTGCAAGGTCACTACTACTTGAACGATCACCTGACTAAGGACGCTAGCCAGCCTGTGACTGTAAGTTCTGGCACCGGCTGCTTCAACCTGAACGGTTATACCCTTTCCATGAATGGTCGTGTCGGTCTGACAGCTGCTAATACGACTCTGAACATTATGGATACCGCAGGCGGCGGCGTGATTACCACCACCGGTACAAGAACAGAGGATGATCTGTTCAACCATACCTTTAGTGTGCAATCAACGAATACCACGCTGAATCTGTATGGCGGCACCTTCAAAAACACCAACGCAAACGGCGGCGATTACGCTGTTGTCCGCGTGGGTGGCTCTGGTAACGAGCTCAATATCTATGAGGGTGCGATAATCGATGGTTGTGGCAAGGCACAGGGCGTAAATGTTGTGACTGGTACCCTGAAGTTGGACGGAGGTATCATTCAGAACGGTATTTCCGCAAACGGCGGCAATGTCGAGGTTGCCTCTGGCCAGACCTTCGAGATGAAGAGCGGCACCATCAAGGACGGTCAGGCTACTGCTGTTTCCAGCAATGGTGGCGGCAACATCTACAGTGCTGGTACTGTAGACCTGTACGGCGGCGAGATCTCCGGCGGTCAGTCCAGCTATGCTGGCGGTAACATCCATATTGCCGGAGGTACCTTTACCATCGGTGACGGCGCGGCTGCCGACCCCAAGGTCCCTGAGATCACTGTTAAGGACGGCAAGACGGGCGTTGTTATCAACGGAAATTCCCCGACAGAGGGTTGGGGCGGTAATATCTACATTAGTAGTAATGGCACCTTGAATATCCAGGACGGTGCGCTGATCACCGACGGCAACTCCAATACAAACGCCAACCTTTCAAAGGTAAATTATGGCGGTAATATCGCTGTCGGCGGCTCTAGTAAGGTTTACATGTACGGCGGTACTGTGACCGAAGGTACTTCCTACCGCGGCGGTAACTTCGATCTGTCCGGCGCGGGCACTCTGGAGATCACCGGCGGCACTGTGTCTGACGGCACTTCTACCTCCGGCGGCGGCGGTAACATCTTCTTCCAGAACGCTTCCGCAAAGGTCACCATTTCCGGCAGCAACACAACGATCTCCGGCGGTGAAGCACCCTACGGCGGCAGCATCCGTGCAAACGGCGGCACGCTGAAGATCCAGGGTGGTATCATCTCCGGCGGCACGGCCACCGGCAGTGCGGCGAATTCCGGTCTCGGCGGCAACATTTATATCAGTGGTGCAACGATGGAGATGACCGACGGCACCATTACCGGTGGTACAGCTAACTGGATTGCTACCGACAATGGCGACGGCTCCTTCACCTATAAAAACGGTGATGGCGGCAACATCTACTCCACCAACGGCACATTGACCATCCAGGGTGGCACCATCTCCAACGGCACCGCAGGTCAGAACGGCGGCAACATCCTGGTTTCCGGCGGTACCTTTACCGTCAAGGCTGCGGATAGCAGCAAGCCCGTGCAGTTCATTGGCGGTCAGACCAAGCAGCTGCATGGCGGCAACCTGTGCCTGAACAGCACCACTGCATCCATCGATGGCGCTGTGATCAACGGTGGCGCTGCCGGCGACGGTCAGGACTATAATGCCCTGATTGATGGCAAAGTCTATCACGGCACGACCGGTCAGGGCGGCGCCATCCGTGCCTACAACTGCGGCACTCTCGAGATCAAGAACTCCACTGTCACAGCCGGTACCGCTATTGCAAACAACCAGGGCATCTGGGCGTTATCCTGTAATGTGTCTCTGGATAACACGACTGTTACCGGTGTTGACGGTGCGTACAGAGGTTCCGGCGTGAGCATGGTTTCCAGCGGTAAGACTCTGACAATTTCTGGTAACTCCTCCATTACCAATGCGGATAACAACGCACTGAGAATGGCAAATGGCGCTATCCTGAGCGTTGCTGAGGGTTGGTCCGGCAATGTGGGCATCTACCTGGAAGAAAAGGCTTACAGTGCTGGTGAGACTGTCAACAATGCTTCCTGCACCGGCGCTTATACCGGTACGCTGATGAACAGCAATGGCGACAAGGTCGCGATCATTGCTGACGGCACCAGCCTGGTTCTGGCTGGCTGCGCAGTCGTTGACACTGCTAATGACACCACCACCTGGACCAGCCTGGAGGCTGCTCTGGCAGCTGCTGACGGCAGCAAGACCAAGTATCTGCTGGCTGGCGCGGATGTTACGCTGAACGGCGAGACTGTCTACATCGACGCTCTGAAGGCGATCAATGTTACCGGCACCGGTACTGCTTACGGTATCGATCCTGCTAACGCTGACTTCACCACCAAGTCCACCGGTAAGTTCTCCGGCAATGTGCAGAGCGACGCTACCTTCGACGGTGTCCGCTACATCAAGATCGCTGACGGCTCTGTCCATGCTATCGAGATGCGGCTGACCAATGTCACGCTGAGAACAAATGAAGAGGCTGGTCTGTACTACAAGGCTACCTACAAGTGTGACGATGAACTGGCAGCAGCAATCGACGGCTACGGTGTCGCGCTGAGTGTTCACGATATGCCCGATGCCAACTTTGCTGAAGACATGGGCGCCAGCTTCACCTACAATGACGGTTCTAAGTTTGTTCCCGATGAGAACCATGAGGTAAAGACCAATTCCGGCGGCGTCTTTGGCATTCTGAAGACGGATAATACTCAGGCTAAGAACCAGAAGAACCTGATGACTGAGATCTATGCTAACGCCTACATCATGATTGGTGAGGATATCCATGTTGCGGATACTGTTAATGGTGGCAAGAAGGCTGGCATTGCTTACAGTCTGTACGAGGTTCTGGCGGCTATCAATGACAATTACAGCAACTATAAGGCTGAAGTTCAGGATATGGTTGCCGGCTTCTACAATACCTGGAATGGTACTGAAGATGGCAAGGTCAACCTGACACAGGCGTTCCAAGTTACTACCAACTACACCAGTGAGATGGCATATACCTTCGATCCGAATGAACTGGCTGCAATTGCTGCAAGAGCTGCAGAGCTCGCAGCACAGGTTTAAGGAGGGGACATACTATGAAGAATATTTATACTTCTCCTGAGGCAAGACTGATTTGCTTTGCTGCTGCCGAGCAGCTGGCAAGCTCGAAGGATAGAGTCGACTTTGACGATTTGACTGGTACTGATAACTATTCCGGTGTCAGCACAAACTACAATGTCGATGTCGATGTGGATATCCCTCTGATCTAATCACCCAATAGCGTTAAGCCCCTGCGGCATCCGCCGCAGGGGCTTATTCTATTGCCGACACCCGGGCAACGGACACCGCAGGAGCGGTG
>JAZOSG010000012.1:0-5085 GCA_045657005.1 Faecousia sp. | reverse complement strand
TCGCTGACTACTCCAAGATCATCAACGATATCTCCGAGGGCGGCGCTGACATCGCTTCCACCTCTCCCGGTTGGGCCGGCCACATGGCTTTCGTGGATCCCATCCCCGAGTTCATCGGCAGCGGCGACATCGAAGAGTGGCTGAACCAGCCCGCTCAGATCGTCAAGCTGCACCCCATGACCATCATGCAGAACTCCCTGAACGGCACCTTCGGCCAGTCCGGCGACATCGCCAACGTGCCTCCCTGTGCCGCTACTATCGGACCTCTGGATGTCATGCGTGCTAAGGAGCGTATCGAAGTTCATGCTCTGGCTACCTGCGGTACTTTCTCCTCCTGGCAGAGAATGACCTCCCGTCTGTGCACCCATGGTCCTATCACTCCCTACCTGCCCTCTTCCATGCTGCAGACCAAGAAGACTCAGGTCTACATCAGCGAGGAGCTGGCTGCTCCCTTCGAGTGCTGGGAGAAGGTCGGCTACTAATTGCCAATCTGGTAAAACCTTTACCCGGGAGTCATGCGCTCCCGGGTTTTCTTAACGGTTTATGCAGGAAATGAAATACGCTGGAATTTCTTGCTGAAAAGCAAAAAAAAGACTTGACAATTATAGCTTGTATCGCTATAATAAGCGTGTTCTGTTTGAGCCGCCGGTATAGCTCAGTTGGTAGAGCAGCTGATTTGTAATCAGCAGGTCGGGGGTTCGAGTCCGTCTACCGGCTCCAATCAGAGCAGTTGTGCTCCAATCAGGCTACAGACAGACTAGCAGAAATTGAATATGGGGGATTTCCCGAGTGGCCAAAGGGGACAGACTGTAAATCTGCTGGCTATGCCTTCGGTGGTTCGAATCCACCATCCCCCACCAGAAAAGAGACACACCTTTTGGTGTGTCTCTTTTCTGCTTAGATGTGGATTCGAACCCATCTAAATGCAACGCGGACGAGCGTTGCCCGCTGCGGCTGGACGCAGCGGAACCTTTATTTTCTTTCGCGTTAAGCGAAAAAAATGCAAATCAAATCCACCATCCCCCACCAAAATCGACAAGTTTTGACAGAAACTTGTCGATTCTATTTATTCTCTTTCAGTCTTGCTTTTGCTTCTTCAACAGTTTCGCCATCTTTGGTGAGGTAAGCATCTACAAACTTATCTTCGATCTTTGTGTACCCACCAACAATCCCTTGTTCGATTTTTTTGTATCCGGTCACAACGCCTTTTTCAATTTTCTTGTAACCACCGGTTACTGCCTCAGCAATCTTATGATTTGCCCTTACAATTTTTGGCTTTGCCATATTTATGGATTTCCCTCCTGTCAGATTGATACTGCGGTATAACATTACAAGTTAGCGGCTGTTCCGCAATGATGCTGTATATCTGAGCTTCTTTTCATGTCATACAGAGTGTGCAAAGTATCAATGGAAACAGCTGCATATGCGAGAATTTTTCAGAATTCTCAATGCTTTCATTTGATACCTTTGATCATCGGAATGAGTGCAATCAGCATAATGATACCAAGCAAACCGACGAGTGTGCCCCAAATGATCTGCTTCCACACAAGGCACATACACATACCTACGCCCAGAACTAAAGCGGCAACAAAGGCGTATATGGTGCGGAATACATTTTTTCCATTCATCTTCGGCAGCTTTTTGTTTTCCATCTTGCACCAGATAAGTGCCGTGATAATACTGAGCACGATGCCAATGGCGCCGAAAATTACACCTTCTGTAAAGGCATCCCATTCAGGCAGAAGAGCCATACACATACCGAGAGCAAAAAGCACCCCACTTACAGTTCCTAATATCAATGCAACAAAACTACTCTTTTTCATTTTGAAATCTCCTTTCATTAAACCAACATTTGTGTTTTTATTGCATTTATAGTATATTAGTTTTGGCGAAGTAAAACAATCAACAATTAAACGACAATTGTTGGAATAAATGAAAATGCGACCATCGGTTTGGTCACAAGTGTTGGAATCATGGAGAATTGTTATGAATGTAAAGAACAATAAGCGGCGCAGAGAGTCACAAGAGAAAATCGAACGGGCATTTATAGAACTACTGCAAACCCATGAGATCAAGGATATCACTGTTTCAGATCTTGTTAAAATAACCGGATTAAATCGCAGTACCTTTTATGCAAACTACGTAGATATATTTGATCTTGCCGATAAAACGAGAGAAAAACTTGAAAATGATTTCAGCAACCTATTTGCCGATTATGATTATTTTAATGAGCGTACTGGTGCGCTAAAGATGTTCAAACATATTAAAGAAAACCAAATTTTTTACAAAACCTATTTCAAGTTGTGTTATGACGACAAACATCTTGTTTCGATATATGATACAAGACGAGCTGAACAAGAACATATTGATAGCAACATCAAATATCATATTGAATTCTTTAGAAATGGTCTTAATGCCATTATTAAGCTATGGCTTGCGGGTGGTTGTCAGGAATCTCCCGAAGAAATGGCAGAGGTTCTAAAACAGGAATACAGAGGCAGATAAATTTCTTGAAATATAGTGGCAGCACGATTGTTCGTAATAACTCAAATTACTTTGTAGGCGGTGTTTTTTGCTTTTGCCGGGATGTGGATTCGAACCCATTTCAATGCAACGCGGACGAGCGTTGCCCACGATCACCGTGTTGTAAAAGTGCCTTCAATCTGCTATAATATATCCACCTTAGGAAAGGACATCGCTGTTAATCATGAAATCTATCATTACTGATCTTAAAACTCTCCGTTGGCAGAATTTTATCATGCTGTTTTTTGCCGGCTGTATCAACGCTTTTGGTGTAAATGTTTTTCTCGCACCGGTCAAGTTGTACGACAGCGGCATCTCCGGAACCTCTATACTACTCTCTCAGATCACTCCGGATTTCATGACGCTGTCCCTGTTTTTGCTGATCCTGAATATACCATTGTTCCTGTTCGGACTCAAAAAGCAGGGCGCTGCATTTACGGTCTACTCTATATTTACCGTTATCATCTATTCCGTCGGCTCCTGGCTCATTACCGATATACTTCCTATTGATGTGAGCATGGCATCCCCACTGGCAGGAGAGGATCTATTGCTGTGCGCGCTGTTTGGCGGCATTATCTCCGGTGTAGGCAGCGGTCTGACCATCCGCTACGGCGGCGCCATTGACGGCATTGAGGTCATGGCTGTGATATTTGCCAAGAAGCTAAATATCACTGTAGGTACCTTTGTAATGATCTATAATGTGCTTTTGTATATTATCTGCGGTTTTGTGATCAACAGCTGGATCTTGCCCCTGTATTCCATCGTGACCTACGCCGCCGGGCTTAAGACTGTTGACTTTGTGGTGGAGGGCTTTGACCGCTCAAAGGAAGTCATGATCGTGACAGACAAGCCGGATGAGATATGCAGCGCGCTGATGGCGGCCTTTGAGTGCGGTACTACCAAGATCGCTGCCACCGGTGGCTATTCAAATACGGAAAAAACCATCATCTATTTTGTGGTGAACCGATTCCAGATCGCCCGAATGCGCAGCATGATCCAGCGGATCGACCCTAAAGCGTTTGTGACTATCAGTGAGGTCGCGGATGTTTTCAAAAGCAATGACTGACCGAAAAAGGACTGTTTCAGAATATAATTAAGACATCTCCCACAGGGAGATGTCTTAAACATTTTGAGAAAGCCTCGTTTATGCCATTTTTCTCAGAAGCCTGTGAATACTTTCGCACAAAAGCTTTATGTTTTCCTTATCCATGACAGTATCCTTTGGTGTGTGGATCCTGTCCATGTAGAATCCTAAAAAACGGTTATGCTTCAGCGCTGCCACGGCAACTGCTTTTTTAAAGCCCATCTGATCAGAGGGATAGTATGTCTTTTCCGCCTTTGTAAACAGAATGGATTTTGTTTCGGTGGGAAGGAAGGCTTCTTTTAAAAGCTCGGCATGATCCTCCCGTGCGCCTTTGTTCGCACAGACCAGCAGATGATCGCCGTCACTGACACAGTCAAAGTTAATCAGCAGCTTGTCCTTCATTTGCCTTTTGTATTTTGAGCGGAACAGGGAAGATCCGATCAGACCGGTCTCCTCGTGGTCAAAGAATACGAAGGCCGCATTGCTGCGCTCTTCCTCGGTCAGCACTGACAGCAGCTCGCAAAGGGTGATCACACCGGAGGTGTTATCGTTAACGGTGTGCCGATTGGCAGGACCAGCGATCAAAAGCAGCAGAAGACCGAAGTAACCAGCCAGCGAGAGCCAGTAATGCAGCCAATAGTCCGCACTTACCAGATTTAGCAGTAAATTCAGCAGAAATACGGCGGCGAGCATGGGGATGATCAGAAGCACGCTATATAAAATCGATAGCAGCGGATTTTTTGGGGTGATAAAATTGGGGAAAGGGAGCTGTGCGCAGGTATCATAATGGGCGGTCAGCACTACCTTTGCGTTCTCAATGTCACCGATTATAATGTTCCTGCACCGGGGGAAGCCGCCTTCCTGGATCTGCAGTTGAGGAAAATGCTGCCGCAGCAGATCAATAAATGCAGCCTTCTGCTTTTTCGTTTTCCGCACCTGATAGTGCTCCAAAATGGTTAGGGATAGGGGTGTCATACCGGCACCTTCTTTCTGTTTGTCTAAAATTAGAATAATGAAAACCTTTGGATTTGTCAAGATAAAACCGGGTCCTACAAGCGTAGGATCCGGTTTTGCTTATTGCTCGTATTTTCCTTTTTTGCTCTTGGGCCGATAGATGCTGAGGTAAAGTCCTGCAAATACCGCCACGCAGGCAAGGCTGATCTTCCAGCCGAGAGAGAAGGCGGCGTTATGATAGGTAAAGGTGACCGTATGCTCGCCCTGGGATAGCAGAAGACCTACCATCGCATCGCCGATCAGCACGATATCCACGGGTTTGCCATCCACAGTGGCGCGCCAGTTGCCATCCTGAGGAATGGAGGTGTAGAGAACGCCGTTTCGGTTACAGTTGATGGTACCCTCCACAAAGGTGTTTTTAAATGTGGTCAGCTCCAGCGTGGAGGCGGAAAGAACTTCATAGCCCCGGTCAAAGACCTCATCATCCAAAATACCGGCGTGAAGGGTGATCGTGCCTTTTTGGT
>JAZOSG010000011.1:0-3845 GCA_045657005.1 Faecousia sp. | reverse complement strand
TCCTGACTGTGCCCGGTAACGCAATTGCATTCGTAATCCACCATTTTTTAACGCAGTAACGATACCGAGCGGGTCAGGGAACTAACGAATTGATAGGCACTTTGCACGAATTGTCCGGCGGCACTGCCGCCCGATAAACTGAAATTTGACTTTTATATGTTCGGTGCTATAATAACGAAAGTACATAAAAGGAGGCGATTCCATGCAAAAGCCTTTGTCTGGAATCAAAGTTCTGGATCTTTCTACTTTCGTGGCAGCACCGGTGTGCGCCCGTCTTCTGGCAGATATGGGCGCGGAAGTCATCAAAGTGGAACGCCCCGACGGCGATGCCTGGCGGCTGACCGGAAAGGCATACATACCGGGTCGGTTCAGCGATGCGGAAAACCCGGTCTTTGACATTTATAACAGCGGAAAAAAGCACATCGCCCTGGACTTAAAGACCCCTGAGGGCAAGGAGATCTTCTTCAAGCTTTTGGCGCAGGCGGATGTGTTCGTGACCAATACCCGCCCTGCGGCACTGAAGCGGCTGGGCATTTCCTACGAGGATCTGAAGGATCAGTTTCCGTCCCTGGTCTACGGTATCGTCCTGGGCTACGGCGAAAAAGGTCCCGACGCCAACAAGCCTGCCTTTGATACCACCGGCTACTGGTCAAAAAGCGGATTTTTGCGGGACATGGCTACTATGAACGAGAACTACGCCCCGGTAAATCCCCCCTTCGGCGTAGGTGACACCATCACCGGCTACCTGCTCATGGGCGAGATCTGCGCCGCCCTGTACCGCCGCAGCCAGACAGGCAAGGGTGACTATGTCCGTTCCAGCCTGTACCATAACGGCATTTTCACCATGGGCACGATGGAGATCATCACCCAGCAGCCCTTTGGCAGGGATTTCCCCACCACCAGAACCGGTCACGGCATCCCCGGCGGTGCTTACCGGTGTTCGGACGGGGAATGGCTGTACATTGCCGTGGGTTACGCCCAGGCACTGATCCCCAAGCTGTGCGCAGCCATTGAAAGACCTGACCTGGCCGACGACCCCCGGTACGACACCGCGGAAAAGCGCCGGGAAAACCAGCAGGAATACTACGGTATTTTCCGGGATGCTTTCTGCCAAAAGCCCATCAGCCACTGGCTGAATGTTGCCGAACAGCTGGATCTTCCCATCGTGCGGATGAACCACTTCAGCGATGTGGCAGAGGATGAGCAGGCGTGGGTCAACGGCTACTTAGAGCATGTGGACTTTGCCAGCGGCAATACGGATGTGATGCCAAGCAGTCCTATTGAGATGGATTCGGTGGGTCAGCTGAAAACCATCCCCGCACCAACTATCGGCGCGGATACCGCCGATATCATGCAGTCCCTGGGCTATTCCAGCGAAGCGATCGCCCACCTGAAGGAAACCGGCGCAATTAAATAACCAACAGCGGCAGCCACCGGCTGCCTCTGTTGTTGTGATAAGACTTTAAATATCGGTTTATGTAACACCTATCAATAGAATTCGTACGGGCGACCTGCGGTCGCCCGTAACCCAATTGCATGATACCGCACCGGCGGGCGACCACAGGTCGCCCCTACGATGTTGATTAGGAACCAGTTCTATTAATCGGAAATTTCTACACAAAGAAGGTGCTGCCTCGCATTTCTCAAGTATATAAGTTAATCCATATGATGTGAGTTAGCTGCTTACTTTAACAAAAATACAATTCCCATCAGTTAAGTTGAGAACCAAGCAGTTATCTGCAACCTTAAGTTCTTGCTCCGATTTTCCGCTCTCTAATATATATTCTTGGATCTTATTAACATTTCTCATCGCAGCAATCGCATCTCGTATCTGACCATTATCGTCCGCTTTGCTCAGCCTAACGCGTACGCTACGGTTAGATTCAATATATTCTGCATCTTCGACATTTGTTATTTGTTTAGACATAGCTGCGGTTACTGCTATATCAGAGGATGATGTAGAATCATTAAAATAGATATCTAAAAAATATGTATCCTCTGGTCGATATATTGAAATTGTAATAATATCCCCTTTTGCATACCATGTTGCATTTTCATTCTCGAGATATTGACAAGATCCATCTTTATACAAAATAATTGTATCAGCTGCAGAGGGCAAGGAATCCGACCTATACACACCGACTAAATTGTTTTTATTCGAACAACCATATAGCATAACAAGACCTGCTATAAGTATCGTAATAAGTCGCACTTTTACAACGGATTTCATTAAAATACCACTCCATTTCTATTAGTTGTTCTATAAATTATTATATTTCATACTTTATTGTTTTGCAATCTTTTTTGGAGTGTCTAAAAACAATAATGCCATAACAGAAGGGTATGTTGCAAAATTTAAGAATCTATCAACAAACATGTAGGGGCGATTGTCAATCGCCCCTACATCCCATAGCAATAGAAACGAGCGCATTTTAGGGGCGTATTGCGGTTTGCCAATACGCCCCTGGTTATTGTGTTGATAGGATGTGAAAATTTACCCCTTTGCCTATTTTAAGGATATTTCACTCTGTCCCATAATAATGTTCTTTATTTTACCGGATTGGTAGAGCGCAGGGTCACATCGTGGGCGCCGCCCTCGACGATGGAGACGCTGGACACCAAGGTCAGCTTGGCATCGCGCTGCAGGTCGGGAATGGTGGTCACACCCACATTGCACATGGTGGACTTGACCTTATAAAGGCTTGCCTCCACATTGTCGTGCAGAGATCCGGCGTAGGTGACATAGGAGTCAACGCCCTCTTCAAAGCTCAGCTTTGTCTTGCCGCCCAGGTCATAGCGCTGCCAGTTCCGGGCGCGATTAGAGCCTTCGCCCCAGTACTCCTTCATGTAAGCACCGTTTACCATCACCTTGGGTGTGGGAGATTCGTCGAACCGGGCAAAGTAGCGGCCCAGCATCATAAAGTCAGCGCCCATAGCCAGCGCCAGGGTCATGTGGTAGTCGTGGACAATACCGCCGTCGGAGCAGATAGGCACATAAATACCGGTCTCCTTGAAGTACTCATCCCGGGCTGCTGCCACCTCGATCAGGGCAGTTGCCTGACCTCTGCCGATACCCTTGGTCTCGCGGGTGATGCAGATAGAACCGCCGCCGATGCCGACCTTTACAAAATCAGCGCCTGCCTTTGCCAAAAACAGGAAGCCGTCTCTGTCCACCACATTGCCGGCACCGATCTTGACGGTGTCGCCGTAGGTCTCCCGGACCCAGGCGATGGTCTTCTCCTGCCAGCAGGTGTAGCCCTCGGAAGAGTCGATGCACAGCACATCCGCGCCGGCCTCCAGCAGTGCCGGGATTCTTTCGGCATAGTCCCGGGTGTTGATACCCGCGCCAACCAGATAGCGCTTTTTGTTATCCAGCAGCTCCTGGGGATTTGCCTTATGGGAGGCGTAGTCCTTGCGGAACACGAAATACAGCAAGTGGTCGTTTTCATCCACGATAGGCAGGCTGTTCAGCTTGTTCTCCCAGATAATGTCATTGGCAGCCTTCAGCGTGGTGTCGGCCGGTGCGACCACCATTTTTTCCCGGGGGGTCATAAAGCTGCTGACCTTTTCTGTGCCGTCCATACGGGATACCCGGTAATCTCTGCCGGTAACGATACCCAGCAGCTTGCCGTTGGCAGAGCCGTCGTCGGTAATGGCAACGGTAGAGAAGCCGTTCTGCTCCTTCAGCGCCAGCACATCGGCAAGGGTCGCGTCGGGAGTCAGGTTGGAGGCGGATACCACAAAGCCAGCCTTATGGCTCTTGACCTTTGCCACCATAGCTGCCTGGGATTCAATGGACTGAGAACCGAAAATAAAGCTGAGGCCGCCCTCCTTTGCCAGGGCAA
>JAZOSG010000010.1:0-2142 GCA_045657005.1 Faecousia sp. | reverse complement strand
CTACGGCATCGATATCGTGGATACTGACGGCAATCCGGTGGAGGACGGTGTCAACGGCGAGATCGTGATCCACACCGACCCGGCACCCACCTGCGGCGTGTTCCTGGGCTACTATCTCAACAAGGAAGCTACCGACAATGTCTGGCACGACGGCATGTATCACACAGGCGATGTGGCATGGCGTGATGAGGATGGCTACTACTGGTATGTGGGCAGAGCCGACGATGTGATCAAGTCCTCCGGCTACCGGATCGGGCCCTTCGAGATCGAATCCACCATCATGGAGCTTCCCTATGTGCTGGAGTGCGGCGTTTCTGCCGAGCCGGATGAGGTGCGCGGTCAGGTAGTCAAGGCAAGCATCGTGCTGGTTCCCGGCGTGGAAGGCACAGAGGAACTGAAAAAAGAGATCCAGAACTATGTCAAGAGCCATACCGCGCCTTATAAGTATCCCCGGATCGTGGTCTTCCGGGACGAGCTGCCCAAGACCATCAGCGGCAAGATCATGAGAAATAAGCTGTAAATTCCAACCGGTGTTGTACTTCGGTAAATATTGACAAGTCTCCACTTCATCTAGTATAATAATTCAATTACCGCGTTTTATATTTCAAGAGGTGCGACATGGAACAGAGTATTACCTATAAAATCAAAGAAACCGCACGGCGTATCCGGGAGCTTCGCCAGATCATGGGTCTTTCCGTTGAGGAAATGGCGCAGCGCACGGATCTGTCTGTGGAGGAATATGTCCAGTGCGAGGAGGGCAACCGCAATCTAAGCATCGCCTTTTTGTACCGCTGTGTCCTGATTTTCGGTGTGGATATGGGCGACCTGCTGGAAGGCCGCAGCCCAAAGCTGCGTTCCTATGCCCTGACCCGCAAGGGAGAAGGACAGCGCATTGAGGAAGCGCATAATATGCTGGGCTTCAACCTGGCGGCAGATTTCCGTAACCGTATCGCTTTGCCGCTGTATATGGAGGTCAAGTACCGCCCCGGTTCGGAAAATGAGCCCATCCCTCTGATCACCCACGAGGGGCAGGAGTGTGACATCGTCATCCGCGGTCACCTGAAGATCCAGATCGGTGACCATACGGAGGTTTTGCACCCCGGCGACTGTATTTATTACGACAGTGCCACCCCCCACGGCATGATCGCCGTGGACGGCGAGGACTGTGCCTTCTATGCCATTGTGCTTTCCAATTCTGCCGCCCGTGAGGGAGAGCAGGCAGCAGCGGTGGCGACTCCGGCAGCAAAGCTGCAGGAGACAGATATCCAGCCCCGTGTGTACCGTGATTTCGTCATTCCCACAGTGGAGAACGGCAAGCTGACCGCCATCGATTTCAAAAACCAGGAGAAGTTCAACTTTGCCTTTGATGTGGTGGATGCGCTGGGCACCAATAAGCCCGATAAGCTTGCCATGCTGCACATCAGTGAAGATATGACCGAGCGGCGCTTTACCTTCCAGGATATGAAGAAGGAATCCGCCCGGGCTGCAAACTACTTCAAGTCCCTGGGCATCCGTCGGGGCGACCGGGTGATGCTGGTGCTGAAGCGCCACTATCAGTATTGGTTCGCGATCCTGGGTCTGCACAAGCTGGGCGCGGTGGGCATTCCTGCCACCAACCAGCTGCTGGAAAAGGACTTTACTTACCGCTTTGCTGCCGGCAATGTCAAGGCGATCCTGTGTACCGCCGACGGCGAAGTTGCTGACGCGGTGGATGCGGCAGCGAAAAACAGCCCAACCTTGGAGCATAAGACCCTGGTGGGCGGCGCAAGGGAAGGCTGGCACGATTTTGACGAGGAATACACCTTGTTCAGCAGCCACTATGCCCGGACAGAGGACGCGCCCTGCGGCGACGATCCCATGCTGATGTTCTTCACCTCCGGCACCTCCGGCTATCCCAAGCTGGCAGCCCACAATTATAAGTACCCTCTGGGTCACTTTATCACCGGGAAATAGTGGCACCGGGTCGATCCCGAGGGCCTGCATCTGACCATCTCCGACACCGGCTGGGCGAAGTCCTCCTGGGGTAAGCTCTACGGTCAGTGGCTGTGCGAGGCGGCTATTTTCGTTTACGATTTCGACCGCTTTGATCCGGAGAAGATCCTGCCCATGTTCGCAAAGTACAATATCACTACTTTCTGTGCA
>JAZOSG010000009.1:0-8412 GCA_045657005.1 Faecousia sp. | reverse complement strand
CGGGAATCGAACCCATGTTACCGCCGTGAAAGGGCGGTGTCTTAACCGCTTGACCAACGGGCCTGGTAGCGGCGACCTGATTCGAACAGGTGACATACCGGGTATGAACCGGCTACTCTACCAACTGAGTTACGCCGCCATGGGTGGTCAAATGATCTCGGCACCGCCGAAATCAGCTTTGTTATTATATCCACCTGCGTTGAATTTGTCAAGAGAATTGTTTTGCATTTTTCAATATTTTTTGGACAAGCTGACTGTAGACGGGGGGATGCGCTTTGAATTTGTGGAAAAAAAGCCTGCTGTTTGCCGTTGGGGGCTGCGGTTATATGGGGTTGGAGCTGCTGTGGCGCGGTTGGAGTCACGGCAGTATGTTTTTGGCAGGCGGCAGCTGTTTTCTGTTACTGGGTAAGCTCAACCGCACCCAGCCAAGGCTTCGGCTCCCCTTTCGCGCCCTTGCCGGCGCAGGGATCATAACCGGGGTAGAGCTGCTGACAGGGCTTCTTGCCAACCGGGATTACAGCGTATGGGATTACCGGAAGCTGCCCATGAATTATCATGGGCAGATCTGTCTTCCTTTTTGCCTGCTATGGCTGCCCATCAGCCTGGGTGCAATGGGTCTTTACGAAATTGTGGATGCCCGGCTTGTCGGTCACAGCTGAAAGCTCTCGGGCAGCAGCTGCGCCAGGGTACGGGTCTTTACCGCCCCCTGTGCCCCTGCCATGTGGATGAGAAAATCATCATCGCAGAACTCACGCATCACCTGACGGCACACGCCGCAGGGCGGAAAATAGCCTGTGATCACGCCGTCCTTGCCGCCGCATACCGCGATGGCGGAAAACGCCCTGTGTCCGTCGGTGACCGCCTTGAAAAATGCAGTACGCTCGGCGCAGACAGTGGGAGTAAAAGAAGCGTTTTCAATGTTGCAGCCGGTATACACCGTGCCGTCGGCGCATAGCAGCGCCGCGCCTACCTGATAGCCGGAATAGGGGGCGTAAGCGCCCTGCATGGCACGGATAGCCATTTGAACCAATTCTTCAGGTGTCATACGAATCTCCTTATGATCTGGTCGGCAAAGCTTTTGCCCGGGGTGTCCAGTGGGATATCCAAAAGCTGCGCCACCGTAGCGGCAATATCAGCAAAGCTTGTGCGTGTCCCCAGGTCGCAGGGCGTTACCTGCTTACCCAAAACCAGCAGAGGTACATATTCTCTGGTGTGGTCGGTGGTTGCCCCATAGCCCGGGTCACAGCCGTGATCGGCAGTGATCATCACCAGATCCTCCTGCCCCAGCTGCGCCAAAAAGCCCGGCAGCCACGCATCAAATTCCGACAGGGCGGCAGCATAACCGTCAATATCCCGGCGGTGTCCGTAAAGCATATCAAAATCCACCAGATTCACAAAGCACAGACCCTGAAAATCCTGCTTTGCGTAATCCATAGCATGTGCCATGCCGTCGGCATTGCTCTTGTTATACACATGCTCCGTAAGCCCGATCCCTGCAAAGATATCGTGGATCTTGCCCACGCCGATGCTGGCAAGCCCTGCCTGCTTCACTGCGTCCAACAGGGTCGCCCGGGGCGGCTCCAGAGAAAAGTCATGCCGGTTGGCAGTGCGCTTGAAATTCCCCGGCGTGCCCACAAAGGGTCGGGCAATGACTCTGCCTACCCCGTGTTTTCCCTGCAGGATCTTTCGGGCGATCCGGCAGTATTCATACAGCTGCTCCGGCGGAACGATCTGCTCATGGGCAGCGATCTGGAACACCGAATCGGCAGAGGTATAGACGATCAGATCCCCGGTGCGCATATGCTCGGCACCGTATTTTTCGATGACCTCCGTTCCGGACCAGGGGGCATTTGCAAGGATGCCCCGTCCTGTCTGCTCCCGGAAGGGCTGCAGGATCTCTTCCGGAAAGCCGTTGGGATAGGTAGGCAGCGGACTGTCCGAAATGACACCGGCGATCTCCCAGTGACCGATGGTGGTATCCTTGCCCATGGAGCTTTCCGCCAACCGTCCGTAAGCACCGGTGGTGCACTTCTGTTTTGGCAGCGCGTCTACTCCGGCAATATTGCCAAGGCCTGCCTGTATCATATTGGGAATACAGAGCTTATCCGAACCGGCGCAGGAGGCCAGGGTATTGACCCCTACATCTCCGAAACGCTGGGAGTCCGGCAGCGCGCCGATCCCAAAGGAGTCCAGTACAATGAGAAAAATCCGTTTCATGTGATCACCTCATTTATAGTATAGGCTTAGTCATGTCCGTGGAGCTTGATCACCCGGTTTTCCCGGATGCCCCGGACCCAGCATCTGTGGCACATGGCAATATAGCTGTCGTTACCGCCCAGCAGCACCTGCGCGCCCTGGGTCACGATATGCCCCTGGCTGTCGATCCGGGCGTTGACCGTAGCTTTCGCGCCGCAGTCGCAAATCGTCTTGATCTCCTGGATGGTATCCGCCACCTCCAAAAGCCTCAGGCTGCCGGGGAACAGCTTGGTTAGAAAATCCGTCCGCAGACCAAAGCACATTACCGGGATATCGTACTCATCCACGATCGCCCGCAGCTGATCGATCTGCTCCGGGGTCAAAAACTGGCACTCGTCCACGATGATCACATCGCATTTGCCCGCCCGGGTCTTCCGGAACAGCGCCAACACATCCGTTTCCGGCAGCAGCACCTCCACCTTTGCCTCCAGGCCGATGCGGCTGCGCAGGATATCTACGCCGTCCCGGACATCGGCACTGGGCTTGATCAGCCATACCTTCAGTCCGTTTTCCTCGTAATTATACTTGGTGATCAGCGCCTGTGCTGTTTTGCTGGAACCCATGGCTCCGTATTTGAAATATAGCTTTGCCATAGCTTACCTCCGCTTATTGATTTTCGATCTGCTGCTTTTGATATTGCAGCGTATACAGACGGTAGTATTTGCCCTTTTGCTTTAACAGCTGCTGATGGGTACCCTGTTCCCGGATCTGTCCCTGCTGCAGCAGGATGATGTTATCCGCGTGTTGGATGGTACTGAGCCGGTGGGCAACGATCAGCATCGTGCCGATATTTTTCATTTTTTCCAAAGAGTCCTGGATCAGAACTTCCGTTTCCGTGTCGATATTGGCGGTGGCCTCGTCCAGGATCATAACGCTTGGCTTGTGGACGATGGTACGAGCAAAGCTGAGCAGCTGCCGCTGCCCGGCGGAGAAATTGTTGCCCCGCTCCCGAACCTCCTCATCCAGCCCCTTTTCCAGCTTGCGGATGAAAGCATCGGCATTAACATACCGCACCGCCTGCCACAGCTGCTCCTCGGTCACATCCTCCTTGCCCAGCAGGATGTTGCTGCGCACCGTGCCGGAGAACAGGAAGACATCCTGCAGCATCTGTCCAAAATGCCGCCGCAGGGAGGACAGCCTGATTTTCCGGATATCGATGCCGTCAACAAGGATCTGTCCCTTCTGGATATCGTAATTGCGGCAGATCAGGCCCAGGATCGTGGTCTTTCCGGAGCCGGTAGCGCCCACAAAGGCTACGGTCTGCCCCGGCTGCACATGAAAGGACACGCCCTTAAGCACCCACTGCTCCGGCTCGTAGGCAAACCACACATCCCGAAATTCGATCTCGCCCCGGATGCTTTCCAGCTCCACTGCGTCCTCCTCATCCACCACCTGAGGCTGCATATCCAGCACTGTAAAGATCTTTTCGGCAGAGGCGAAGGATTTTTGGAGCATATCGAACTGCTCCGCCAGTGCCTGGATGGGATTGAAGAATTTGGAGATGTACATATAAAAGGACACGACCACACTGGAGGTAATGGTTTGTCCAAAGAAATCCATCTGCCGGATATACCCTCTGGCACCCAGATACAAAAGGCACAACACAGCACTGACATTCATCATCTGCACCATAGGCCGGAAAACACCGAAGACGAACATTCTTCCAAATTTCGCCTTTTGGAGCGCCCGGCTGCGAAGCCGGAAGTCCTCCATCTTCCGATCCTCCCGGTTGAAGATCTGGGTCAGCTTCATGCCGGACAGATTTTCCGACAGGTAGGTGTTGATATCGGTAGTAGCGTCGGTGACGCTGCGGTGCACTGTCCGGGAGAACTTCCGGAAGATCACTGTAAACAGCACCAAAAACGGCACAAAGCACAGCATCATCAGCGTCAGGGTATAGCTGAGCATCAGCATCGCCCCCAGCACACCGAACACCACAAGGGTATTCTTCACCAAAGTGACCAGAATATTGGTAAACAGGTAGGAGATCGAGTTTGGATCGTTGGTGACCCGGGTGACCAGCTTGCCCACAGGGATGCTGTTTAGCTGTCCGTGGGACAGGCTCTCGATGTGGGTAAACAGATCCAGCCGGATCTTTGACAGGATCTTCTGCCCTGTCTTCTGCAGGATCATCGCCTGGAAGTAGGTGCAGATCATAGACACCGCCAGGATCCCAAAATACACCGCCACCACGGAAAACAGGTACGGCAGTTCAAATTGTCCGGACACGGTCTTTTGGATATGTCCCACCAGTAGCGGCGAGACCAGATCGTAGACAATAGAGATCAGCATAATGATCAGCGCCAGCAAAAACCGCTTCCAGTAGGGCTTGGCGTAGCGCAGCAGCCGCTTGACGATCTGGGTATCCTTCATCTGCCGGTCATAGCTTTGAAGCTTCGCCTTTTTCAGCAGACAGTAGGCAACGATAAATAATGTAGCGAACGTGCCGATAACCGCGCCCAAGATCAGGATCGGAAGGTATTCACGCATCTTGCTCGCCCCCTTCCTCTTCAAGGCGCTGCAGCTGCACCATTTTTTGGTAGCCCGGGCAGCTTTCCAGCAGCTGCGCATGGCTGCCAAAGGCGATCAGCGCGCCGTCGTCCAGGTACAATATCTTGTCCATGGTCTCCACGGTACTGATCCGGTGGGCGATCAAAATGGTGGTCTTTCCCTGGCGGACAGACCGCAAGTTGCGCAAAATAGTCTTTTCCGTTGCCGTATCCACCGCCGACACCGAATCGTCCAGAATCAGGATCGGTGCATCCTTCAGCAGCGCCCGGGCAATGGAGATCCGTTGCTTCTGACCGCCGGACACCGTCACGCCCCGTTCACCCAGCACCGTTTCATAGCCCCGGGGGAACTGGCTGATATTTTCGTCCACATCCGCCAGCACCGCGGCGCTGCAGATACGCTCTGCGGATGCGGTCTCCACACCAAATGCAATGTTATTTCCGATGGTATCAGAAAACAGAAAATTGTCCTGGGGTACATACGCGCAGGCTGCCCGGAGATCCCGGATGCGCAGGGTATTAATGTCCCGTCCGTCCACGAACACCGTTCCGTCTGGGACATTATACGCACGCAGCAGCAGGTCAGCCAAGGTCGTCTTGCCTGCGCCGGTCCTTCCCACGATACCGACACTTTCGCCGGCTGCAATGGTAAAGGACACATTTTTCAGCGCATCGTAATCTGCGTCCGGGTATCGGAAGGTAAGCTCTTTGAATTCTATATCTCCCCGGACATTGCCGATGCTCTGCGCATCCTGCCTGTCGGTCACATCCGGCTGTGCCTGCAAAAGCTTTCCGATCCGGTTTAAAGACGCCTTTCCCCGGCTGGTCATGTCGATCAGCTCACTGACCGCCATCACCGGGAAAATAATGGAGTTGAAATAACCGATGAACTCCATCAGCTGCCCGGCGTTGAACCGCCCTTGATACACAAGATAGCCGCCATAGCCCAGGATAATACCGATAACGCTTTCCACGAACAAGGTCACCAGCATCCGCATCAGCACCGACGCCTTGGTATGGTCCATGTTGGCTTTCTCATTTTCCACATTAAGCTTTTTGAAGGACATCAATTCCAGCGATTCCTTGACGAAGGCCTTGATCACCGCAATGCCGGAAAAGCTCTCCTGGGAATGATCGGACAGTCTGGAAAATGCTGCCTGGCGAATGTCCCATTTTTTCATCATGTACCGCCCCAGCACCGTGGCTGACGCCAGCAGCAGTCCCATAGGGATCAATGACAGTCCTGTCAGCACCGGGTCCATGCGAAACATTTTGATGATCGCCATGGTGCCCATGATAGAGGCGTCCACCGCCATCACAAGTCCCCAACCAAAGCACTCCTGCACCGTGTCCAGGTCATTGGTGAACAGGCTCATCAGGTCGCCGACCTTATTGCGGCCGTAGAACTGGCAGCTTAAGCTCCGGGCGCGGTCAAACATCCGCTCCCGCAGATCCGTTTCCACCCGGACCGCCGTACCGAAAAACTGCATACGCCACAAAAAGCGCCCCACCGTCATAGCAAGGATCACCAGCACCATTGGCATGCAGATCCTGTCGATCAAAAAGTCCATGTCAAAGGGGTATTCTACACCGCCGGTAACCACTACGCCATTGTTGATGCCGTTAATGACCATCTGGTACATATTGGGGATCAGCAGCATCAGGTAGTCCTCAATGAGCAGCGTCACGATACCTGCCAGCAGGACCAGTCCGTGCTTGCGATAATACCGGTTTATGTGTCTGCCAAATATCATGCAGCTCCCCCCTTTCCATACTCCCCCTCATTATAGCACCATTTCCGCCGTTTGACAATTCCCTTAAAAAACCGCCGGGGGATTCCCGGCGGTTAAATTTATCCTCTTGTGACGTTGCGGATCATGCGGATCAGCTTTTCCACAGGCAGGCGCTGGGCTCTGCCATTCATAGCATCCTGGGCACTGCGCATCACTGCGCTCCACTGCAAGGCGGTCATATGGGCATCCATCCCTGCGGTCAAATAGGGACATCTGTCCAGCTTTCTGTGTCCAAAACGCTTGGCAAAGGCTTTGTCCACACCCAACGCCAGGGCGCAGGGTGCCAGCCGGAAGAAATAATCCGGGTCTGTCTCACACAGCCGCTGCAGCTGTTGCTTGTCCGCTGTACGCAGATAGCGCTGCAGCCCCATCACCTGAGAAAGGGTCTGCCTGCCAAGCTCTGTGCGCCGTCCGCCCCAAGCCAGCAGCAGTCCTGCCACCAAAAGGCCGGCGACCATCCAAAGTCCGATCTCCGCCGCACCGGCAAGCAGGCTCAGCAGCAGCCACGCGCCACCGTTTCCAAGGCTCACCGTCAGCGCCCGGCGGTCGCCCAACAGCACACCCTTGCCGAAAGCCTGGATATACCAGCCGCTGACCGCGCCTGCGATCCCCAGCAGCAGGATCAACAATCCCTGCAGCGCCGCGCCGTCTGCCAGCGCCACTGCCAGACCGGCACCGCCAAACAGGCCCATAGCACCGGCGATCACACGGAACACCTGCCCCGATCCGTTAAACCGGCGCATCAGCTCCCGGATGCCCTCCGGGCGTTTTGCCGTCAGGCGGCAGAACTGGGCGTACTGGAAACCGGAGGTATCCACCAGCTGCCGTTTTCCGAACAGCTTTTGGAAGCACCGCCGTTCAAATTCGCTACGCTCATTGCCCATATCCATCTGCTTGTGCAGCAGCACCCTGTTTCGCCTGTCGATCTGGATCAGTACATAGCCCAGCTGCGCCCAGGAAAAGACCGTCATCGTCAGATCCACGCCCTGCCCTGCGGCAATGCAGCCCAGCTGCCCGGCGCTAAAGCCCTGGGGCGGTTCGGTGCTGCTCTGGGGGCGTACCGGTAGATTCCACAAAAAGATCAGCCAATATAAAAGTGCCAAGGCGGCGCAGATCGCCATAGCCGTCAAGCTCCAGTGATAATCCTGGGTCTGGACGATGGACTGGGGGAACATCTGCTCCGTGACTGTCATGGACATGGTCAGGGTCTCGTGATCCTTCATCGCCTTCAAAGAGCTGCCGGTAACTGCAGCGCCCTCGACGCTGTAGGTCAGATATTCCTCGATCCGCGCCTGATGATAGCCGCTGACAAAGGAAGGCAGCACCTCCACCGCACCGGGCAGCGTCACGGAAAATTCCAGTTTTTCAATGGGATACCCAAAGCCGGACAGCAGTGGAATCCGCATTTCCAGCGTGCCTGCCTCGGTGGCGTGGATCACGTCGTGCAGGGTGTACTGGATGCTCACCGTGCAGTCGCCCACCACATTGCGCACCACCCGGGACAAATTCACATTCCGGGCATTCCCGCTTTTGGTGGTGCTGACCCGGGAGCCGTTCAGGGAAACACCGGTAGCTTCTGCCGGCACAGGGTAATATAGCTTGTCCACCGCCTCTTCCAAATGGAATGCCGCGGTCATGGACACCTGACAGCTGCCATCGGAGGCAACGGTTGCAAAGCTGCTGACACTGGAGGCGCCGGTCGCCGCGCTGACGCCTATCGCCATAGCCAGTATCACTGCCAGTGCTGCCACTGCCGCTGCCACACGCCGCATAACCGTACCCCCTTTCGACTTTCTTCGACATTTTTTCTTTCTTAACTGTTCCAGTTTATCATATGAAAAAGTAAAAAGCAA
>JAZOSG010000008.1:0-3013 GCA_045657005.1 Faecousia sp. | reverse complement strand
AAAAAATACCCCGGAAGGTCTGTCCCTCCGGGGCATATATCAATAGTTCTCAGCGTGGATCTCGAAATAGCTCTGGGGATGGGCACAGGTGGGGCACAGCTCGGGTGCCTTGGTGCCAACGATCAGGTGACCGCAGTTGCGGCATTCCCATACCTTGACTTCGCACTTTTCGAAGACCTTGGCGGTCTCCACATTCTTCAGCAATGCGCGGTAACGCTCTTCGTGGCTCTTCTCAATCGCTGCCACAAGACGGAACTTTGCTGCCAATGCAGGGAAACCTTCCTTCTCAGCGGTCTCAGCGAAGCCTGCGTACATATCGGTCCACTCGTAGTTCTCGCCCTGCGCTGCGTGCAGCAGGTTCTCAGCGGTAGTGCCGATGCCCTCCAGCTCCTTGAACCACAGCTTTGCGTGCTCCTTCTCGTTATCGGCGGTCTTCAAAAACAGCGCCGAGATCTGCTCGACGCCTTCCTTCTTTGCCTTGGACGCAAAGTAGGTATACTTATTTCTTGCCTCGGATTCGCCTGCAAAGGCGGCCATCAGGTTCTTCTCGGTCTGGGTGCCTGCGTATTTATTTGCCATAGTGCTTACCTCCTAAATTTTGGTAAGTTCACTATAGCACACAAAACGGAGTTTGGCTAGTCCTAATTTAACAGCGCCACCCCCAGATTCAGGTATCCGGCAAAGGTGACCCAAAGGATATACGGCAGCAGCAAGTCCCCTGCCTGCTCATCGATTTGAGAAAAGGCTCGCATCGTCAAATAAATCAGTACCCACAGCCCGATCAGCACCAAAAACGCCGCCCAGTACCACTGCAGCCCAAAGAATATGGGCGACCAGATAAAATTCTGAAACAGCTGCGCGCCGTACAGGGTAAGCGCTTTTTTGATCTGTTCCGCAGGCGCGCCGGAAACCAGCACCCGGTAGGACGCATACCCCATCAAAAGGTACAGCACCGTCCACACCACCGGAAACAGCCACCCCGGCGGCGACAGCGGTGGCTGGTTCATCACCTGATAATCAGCCATGCCCCCGGAGACCAGTGCGGACAGCCCTCCCACCGCCAGTGGGATCGCCAGGCAGATCAGCAATTTTTTCCAATCCAGTTTCATTACCATCCCTCCCCTACATCCTACGGCGCGTCCGGGAGGCTTATCCGTCAAAAAATAGTTGCCAAGAAAAATATTCTCCGATATAATAAAGGCAAATATTTACGAAAAGGTGGTAAGCGTATGAAATCAAAGGTATATTTCTCCAAGACCATTACCCCCGAGAAGGTGCTGGAGCTGTATCAGCTTTTGAGCAAGGAGCTGAAGGGAAATGTTGCCATCAAGGTACACTCCGGTGAGCAGGGCAATCAGAATTTCCTGCGGCCTGCCTTCTGGAAGCCGGTGGTGGACTATGTGGGCGGCACAGTTACCGAGTGCAACACCGCTTATGAAGGTCAGCGCAACACCACCCAGCGGCATATCGCCCTGTTTAAAAAGCACGGCTGGAGCGATCTGTTCACGGTGGATCTGCTGGACGCCCAAGGGCCTGACTGGGAGCTTGCCATTCCCTGCGGCAAGCGGATCAAAAAGAATTTTGTAGGCAAGGATCTGAAAAACTACGACAGCATTCTGGTGCTGTCCCATTTCAAAGGACATCCCATGGGTGGCTACGGCGGCGCGCTGAAGCAGCTGTCCATCGGCTTTGCCTCCTCCTACGGCAAGGGCTATATCCACGGGGTGGGAGATCCTGCCAAGTTCTGGGACCGGGATCAGGACGCATTTCTGGAGTCCATGGCAGATGCCGCCTGGTCTGTTGCCGATCATTTTAAGGGCAACGCCGTATACATCAATGTGATGAAAAATATCAGCGTGGACTGCGACTGCTGCGCCACCGCCGAAGATCCCTGTATTGCCGACATTGGCATTTTGATCTCCGAAGATCCGGTTGCCATCGACCAGGCATGTCTGGATCTGGTGTACGCCTCCACCGACCCGGGCAGGGATCACCTGATAGAGCGGATCGAAAGCCGCCACGGCGTGCGCACAGTTGAAGCCGCTGTGGAGCTTGGCATCGGCTCCCGGGAGTACGAATTGATCGCTGTGGAATAAAAGCTAACGCCCTCCCGATCGGGAGGGCGTTTACTCAGTCTTCCAGCAGCTTCTGGATATCTGCCTTGGGGCGGTAGCCGATCAGCTGGGCGACCTTCTGGCCTTTTTCCATAACGATCAGTGTGGGGATGCTGCTGACTCCGAACCGTATCGCCAGCTCCGCTTCCTCGTCCACATTGATCTTGCCCACGGCAATGTGCTCGTTTTCCTCGGCGATCTCGTCGACAATGGGGGCGATCATTTTACAGGGGCCGCACCAGGGTGCCCAGAAATCCAGCAGGACCTTCTTTTCGGAATGGATCACCAATTGGTCAAAATTCTCTTTTCCGATGTGCAAAACAGACATATTGCAACCTCCTTTGTGTTATGCTATGATTATACCGCAAATCAAAGGAAAAGGCAAGGTGTGATCATGGCTGGATGCTCTGGAAACTGTGGAAGCTGCGGAGGCTGCGCAAAGGCACTGCTTTTGACACAGGGTGAAATTGATATGCTGCAAAAGCTGGGGCAGATCCCCTTTCTGCCGGTGGCACGCAGAGCCGACGACATGACCCCTGTATATTTAGAGGACAGCGACTACAGCCAGGCGGAATACAGCCTGATTTTGCAGGTACTGGAAACAAAAGGGCTTGTTTCGCTGGATTACGGCAAGCCCCTTGCCGGCGCAGACATGGGTGCGTACAAGGGCTATCCTGTCCATGGCAGCATGGCGCTGACCCAACGTGGACAAACGGTTTTGGAAACACTGGAACGGCAGGGTATCCAGGAAGAATAACTTCCAGTTTATCGAGCTGTCTGTCGACACGCAACCAACCAATTGTCATTCCGAGCCAGTCCGCAGACTGGCGTGGGAATCTATTGTAATAGCTTGTTTTTTTGAGATTGCCACACCAGTGTGAGCACTGGTTCGCAATGAC
>JAZOSG010000007.1:0-5862 GCA_045657005.1 Faecousia sp. | reverse complement strand
TGTGCCCGGTAACGCAATTGCATTCGTAATCCACCATTTTTTAACGCAGTAACGATACCGAGCGGGTCAGGGAACTAACGAATTGATAGGCACTTTGCACGAATTGTCCGGCGGCACTGCCGCCCGATAAACTGGAATTTGTCGCGTAAAGCAGGGCTTATCCCATATAGGATAAGCCCTTTTTTTGTTATCTTCTTGTCCAAGTACTTCTGGAGAACAGCGCAAGAATGGGGAAGATCTCCAATCTGCCTGCCAGCATATCCAGGATCAGCACAAGCTTGGAAAAATCGCTGTAAGCACTGAAATTGCAGGTGGGACCGACTGCCTCCAGACCGGGACCGATGTTATTGAAGCATGCCAAAACGGCGGAAATATTCGTCCCGGTGGAAAAGCCGTCCAGAGAGATCAGCAGGAAGCTGACGATAATGATAATCACATAGGCGGCAAGATACGCGTTGGTGTTTGCCAGGATCCGTTCATCTACGGTTTTGCCGTTGTTGCGGACGACCTGTACCTTCCGGGAGTTCAAAACCTGCCGGATATTCCGGCGCAGACTCTTAAACAGCAGCAGCACCCGGGCACACTTCAGACCGCCGCCGGTGGAGCCTGCACAGGCGCCGACTACCATCAGCATCAGCAGCAGACCCTTGGAAAAGCTGGGCCACAGGTCAAAATCCGTGGTGGCAAAGCCGGTGGTGGTCATGATCGAGCTGACCTGGAATGCCGCGTGCCGCACCGTTTCTCCCAAAGAGCCGTACATAGGGCGGATGTTCAGTACGATCAGTACCACGGTCAGTACCGCAAGTCCTACATACAGCCGCAGCTCCTCGTCCTTGAAAACACTTTTGACCTGCCGCAGGAGCAGCAGATAGTAGCAGCTGAAATTGACACCGAACAGGAACATAAACACGGTGCAAACATTCTGGATATAGGGACTGTAGGATGCTATGGAATCGTTCTTGATGCCGAAACCGCCGGTACCTGCAGTACCGAAAGCGGTGCAGACCGCCTCGAATAGGGTCATACCGCCTGCCAGCAGGAAGATCACATTGATCGCGGTCAGCACGATGTAGATCAAATACAGGATCACCGCGGTCTGGCGCATTTTGGGGACCAGCTTGCCCACATCGGGACCGGGGCTTTCCGCCCGGAGCAGATGCATGGTAAAGCCCTTGTCGCCGCCGCCTACCGGGGCGATGGCAAGTAGAAATACCAGTACGCCCATGCCGCCCAGCCAGTGGCTGAAGCTGCGCCAGTACAGAAGCCCCTTGCTCAGCCCCTCCACATTGGACAAGATGGAAGAGCCGGTGGTGGTAAAGCCGGAAACGATCTCAAAGAACGCGTCGATAAATTTGGGGATCTCCCGGGAGAACCAGAAGGGCAGGCAGCCTAACAGACTGAGGATCACCCAACTCAGCCCCACACACACAAGCCCCTCCCGGGCACCGAAGATCCTGCCGGCTTGGCGGCAGGTGAGCATCAGCAGCCCTCCCAGGACCAGCATAATGGCAAGGGTGTAAAGAAAACCCTTGAAAGCGCCGGATTCACCGCAGCCGGCGCTGATCAGCAGCGCCGGGAGCATAAATACGGCTTCCACGGCGATGATCTGACCGATGAACCGCCCCATCATTTTATAGTTCATAGCTTACACCTTATGCGAAAATGTCGTTAATGCTCTTGAGTACGCCTCTGCCGCTGGTTACCACCACCACAGTATCGCCTTCGGTGAACACACTGTCACCGCCGGGGATCTGGGTCTGGGCACCGTGGGTGATGCTGGCGACCAAAACATTGGCTTTCAGCTTCAGCTGCTTCAGAGGGATCCCACAGTTGCGGGTATCGCTGTCGATCAAGAATTCCACAGCCTCCACCTGTCCGTCAGCAATGGCGTGGACGCTGACTGCAGCGCCGGTCTGGTTCTGCATTGCTCGGACATAGCGCACGATGGTGTTACTGCACAGCTCCTTGGGACAAATGACGCTTCCAAGGGGAAGTGCGTCGGCGATGATGCTCTCGCCCCGGCTCAGCTTGGTAATGATCTGGGGAACGCTCCGGGAATTGCCGTACAGGGAGATGATCATATTGGTCTCATCCACGCCTGTCAGGCTTGCCAGAGCGTCCACATCGTCGATGCCCTGGGTGTCCAGTATACTCTGGCTGCTGCAGTCGCCGTGGACCACCGAGGTTTTGGGAAGCAAACCGGCAAGCTGGACACACCGGGCATGATCCCGGTCAATAAGCTGTACGCTAATGCCGTCCTTTTCCAGAAGGCTTGCTAAGTAAAAGCTGACTCTGCCGCCGCCGCAGATCAGTACCTTGCGGACCCGGCGGGTGATAATGCCAAGGTTTTTCAAGAGCACCGTCAAGGTGGCGGTGGGGGCGGTAACGAAGATCCGGTCGCCTTGGCGCAAAACAAAATTACCGCTGGGGGCAACTGCTGTGCCCTGGCGCAGGACCGCGCACACCAGCACCTTACATTTGACAGTGCTGCTCAGCTCGCTCAGAGCCACATTGCACAGCTTGCTCTGCTCGTCGATCCGCAGCTCCACGATCTCCACCCGACCCTTGGCGAAGGTGTCCCGGCGCAGAAAGCCGGGGTATTTCAGCAGCCGCTCGATCTCAATGGCAGCCTGCTTTTCCGGATTGACGGTCAGGGAAAGAGGGAACACCTCCGGCATAGTCATGACCTGCTCGGCATATTCCGGGTTACGGATCCGGGCGATGGTGTGTACCTTGGAGTTGATGCCGTGGGCGGTCATGCAGCACAAAAGATTGACTTCGTCGGCGTTGGTGGCGGCGATGACCAGCTCAGCTTTCTCCACACCGGCCTGCAAAAGGACCTCTTTGGAGGCGCAGTTGCCGCAGACAGCCATGGAATCGAATTGCTCCACAGCCTCTTCCAGCACAAGGCTGTCCCTGTCGATCAGGGTGATATCGTGTCCCTCGGCGGCCAATTGCCGTGCTAGAGTCAAGCCGACCTTGCCACCTCCGGCAATAATAATATCCATAAGCGCCTCCAAAAAGTGAATTTAACCCATTATAACAAACAGCCCGGCATATTTCAACTCCTTGCCAAAACCTCTTTATTTTTCTGTCGATTCCTGCTATACTATGAGTAAATCGAGAAAAGGACGGTTTTTTATGGACCAAAAATGTTACCGTGCCTATGTGGGCGTTCTGGAGCAGGAGCTTGTGCCTGCCATGGGCTGCACAGAGCCCATTGCTGTGGCGTATGCCGCTGCGGTGGCAGCGAAAAAACTGCCTGTGTGCCCGGAAAAGGTGGATATCGTAGTCAGCGCCAATATTATCAAAAATGTTAAGAGTGTGATCGTACCCAACACCGGCGGACTCCACGGCTTGGAGGCGGCTGCTGCCGCCGGCGTGATCGCAGGTGATCCGGATAAAAAGCTGTTGGTCATCTCCCAGGTCACCACTGAGCAGCAGAAGCAGATCGCTGCTTACCTGAAGGAAGCGGCGTTTACCGTGGAGGAATCCCAGTCCGGTGCGCTGTTCGATATCTGCATCACCCTGGAAGGCGCGGGACATAAGGCGGTGTGCCGCATTGCCGGGGAGCATACCAATATCGTGCATATCGAGGAAGACGGCAGTACTGTTTTTGAAAAAACCGTGGAAACTGAGCAGCTGGAGGCTGCCGGGGGCAAGGAACTGCTGACGGTGGAGGGGATCGTGGAATTTGCCGACACCGTGCAGATCTGCGATGTGCAGGCAATCCTGGACCAGCAGATCGAATGCAACATGGCGATCGCCCGGGAGGGTCTGGAAAATCACTATGGTGCAAGGATCGGACAGGTGCTGCTCAAAGCCCGGGGAGGCGATGTGGTCACCCGTGCCAAGGCCTATGCCGCCCCGGCGTCCGATGCCCGGATGGGCGGCTGTGAAAAGCCGGTGGTCATCAACTCCGGCTCCGGAAACCAGGGCATCACCGCGTCTGTGCCGGTGATCATCTATGCCGAAGAACTGGGTGCCACCCGGGAACAGCTGTACCGGGCACTGGTGGTGTCCAATCTGGTGACCCTGCATCTGAAGTCCGGCATCGGACCGCTGAGCGCCTACTGCGGCGCTATCAGCGCAGGCTGCGGCGCGGCTGCCGGTGTTACATACCTCTACGGCGGAAAATACCGGGAGATCGCCCATACGGTGGTCAACGCCATTGCCATCAATTCCGGCGTGATCTGTGACGGCGCCAAGGCAAGCTGTGCTGCCAAGATCGCCTCGGCAGTGGAGGCGGGACTTCTGGGCATGGAGATGTTCCGTCAGGGAAGTCAGTTTCTGGGCGGCGATGGGATCGTCAGCAAGGGTGTGGAAAATACCATCGACAATGTCAGCCGCCTGGCAAGTCAGGGTATGCGCAAGACGGACGCGGAGATCATCAAGATCATGCTCTCCTGAACATAGAAAGTGGGGATACGCTTGCGTATCCCCACGGTTTTCTTTAGATCAGCCACCGGTCTGGGTGCTTTCCGGTGTTGTGACCGTTTCGTCGGAAACAGGTTCTTCCTCGATGAGTTCGTCATAGAACTCATCTTCAAAAAACTCTTGCTCGTAATCGTAGTACTCGGTCTCTTCGTATCCCTCCACATCGCCAAGCAGCTCTTCTTCGGTGGCGTCGGCGATCAGTCCGGTGATGGCATCAATGGAATGGGAGGATTCAATGCCGCCTGCCTCGACTGTGCAGATGTAGGAATCGCCGGTAGGTGTATCGCTGCCGTAGTAAGCATCCAATGTTTCAACACCCAGCTGGTTTGCCAGCAGAGCCTTGGCGGTATCCAGATTGATGTAGCCATCCTCGTCAAGTCCTGTTTCGTCGATCAGAGTGACGACAGCAGAGGATCCGACCTCCTGGGCGGCAGCCTCTGCCTCAGTGGCGATGGTTTCCAGGAAGTGAGAGCCGGGCAGGGCAGAGCCGACAGCCTGTTTGATGACGATGTTTTTGACGGAGCTGGACAGATTGCCTGCATCGGAAGCGGCTAGGATCAGCTCCTTGACTACAGTGGTACAGGATTTACCCAGATAGTCAGTATAGGTGTCTGCCAGGACGATGCCTTGGTCGTTCATGCCTGTTACATCCAGGACCATGCCGTCTGCGTCGTAGCTGATCTTTACGGAAGCTTCGGTACTCAGAACGAGCATACCTGCCGGGATAGGATCCATAATGCTCTGTTCGGGGTCAGTCTGCTTCGCGGTATCACCGTTGCAGCCGGCAAGGGTGCAGACCAGCAGCGCCGCACTTGCCAGCAGGGTAAGAAGCTTTTTGAAAGTGGTCGTTTTCATAAGATATCTCCTTTTCGTTTTGGTTTTTCAACAAAATCCAGGGAATGGGGGATATTTTCTCTATTTTTGCGTATAATTAAGTTTACCATATCTGACAGTGGGATTACAAGTACTATTTTGCCGCTTTTGGGCGAAACCTTCCCGGGAAAATAGGGTTGACAAATATAAACTGCCGTGCTATAATAACCGAGCACTTGAGGTGCCCCATATCGCGGAGTAGAGCAGTTGGAAGCTCGTCGGGCTCATAACCCGGAGGTCGTAGGTTCGAGTCCTGCCTCCGCAACCAAAAAAACCACGGCTTTTGTCGTGGTTTTTCTTTGTTTATAGAACTTTTTGAGGCGAAATGAAATATATCAAAACGCCTTTGACACCAATTTTGACACCAACGCTGGGCCAGAATTGGTGTTGTTTGCGTTGTTAGCATCTTACGTATATTAAAGAAAAGGCTGATAGCATTGTCTTCTATGAGGTTATAAGGCTTAAACCTAAACAGGGGTCATTTCTAATGTATCAGCGACTAACTCGTGATTGAGTTGATGGGTATATGCAACTTTAAGATAAGATGTATAT
>JAZOSG010000006.1:0-6011 GCA_045657005.1 Faecousia sp. | reverse complement strand
GAATTTCTCCCAAAATTTCAGCAGCAAAGATAAACAGCAATATGACGATCTCCAACGTATCTGGAAGATCGATATGGAGCCGTCGTTCGATCATACTGGGCAGCATAAACAAAACCAGTGTCAGTGCGCAAATCAGGACGCTCTGATAATCCCGGTTGAAAAGCTGTGCGATCATAGTAAGCACCACTAGAAATCGCAGTACGATGTATACGGTCAAGATCAGCTTTTTATTCTGTACATAACGCCCTTGAATAATTTTTTCTTTTATTTCTTTTTTCATTGGAATCCTCCTGGGAAGAAACAGCAATTGCCGCCAACGGCGGCAATTGGGTAATATTATCCTGGGAAAGTATTGGTAAAGTAGATCAGCAACGGCAGAGCCAGCGAAAACAGGCTGATCAGCCAGGGATACAGCACCTTACGGGAGCAGAATGTCATCAGAAGACACACAGCTGTTACGGCAAGAGGTCCTAATACCGCCACGCCCTTACCGATCATCTGGGCGTACTCACCGGATGCCTGCATATTGATACCGACCTGATCCGGAAGGTTTGCCTGGTTGAAGATCGCCAGGATCACGCTGCCCACAGCCACCGGGATCGCCAGGATCACGCTGCGTAACCGAAACGCCCACTTCCAGACGGATTTGAGCTTTGCAATGGTCTGTTCTCTTTTTTCATTTGTATTACTCATACGCTACCTCCGAGTAATCATTTTTCCCATCATAGCATATTTTTTACCATGATGCAAGTCAGAGCAAAAATTGTTTACATTTAATCGGTCCGTTTTATCAGACCTTTCCTATTGTATCATAGCATTATCAAAGATACCAAGGAGGTTTCTATCATGAAAACTGCAGCCATTTACCGTTCGGAATGTGCATCCCGTCCCAATCTTCCCTACCCTAACGCAGCCACCCGGCGGGAGATCTTCCATAAATTTATAGATCTTTTGCTGATGGGCGCCATTGGTGTCGGTGCTGCCACAGTCATTTTATTCCTGCTTGCGATCGCATAAGTCTACATATTTTCCAGATCCGCCTGCTTGACAAGATAGCAGGCAGATATTTTCCCATTCTGTATCTCAATAATGCCCGCACTGCCGCCCCAAGAGCCGCAGCTACCCGGGTTCAAGACCCAAATGCCGTCCTCCTCTTGGACGCAGTACGCCTGATGGGTATGTCCGAAAAGGATCGCTTGGGCACCGCTTTTCCGCCCCTCCAGGATCAGACGGTATAATTGGGTTTTTACGCCATGCTTGTGTCCATGAGTCATAAATAACTTTACACCGCCAATTGCATAACAAAGGATCTCCGGTTCCCAGTTTTCCATGCGGTAGCGGTCACAGTTACCCGGCACTTGGTGGAACCGGATATGGGGATTTTCCTGTGCCATTGCCACGCCGTCATCAAAATGGTCACCCAAGTGTACCACATGCTCCGGTTGTACCCGGTCAATGCAATAGCGCATAAAACTCAGCGAGGAATGGGAATCCGATAACACAAGAATTTTCACAGTACACCATCCTCTCAAGATCTGCATATAGTAGTATTGATCCGTAATATTATAGCAGGCATTTTGACTGGAGGCAATCAAATGCAGAAAAATTCCGACAATTTTTCCATGCAGGATGCCCTGCGTCTGGCAAACAGCCCAGCTGGGCAGCAGCTTCTTGCCCTGCTTCAACAAGCTGACCCGGAAGCTCTCAGCAAAGCCAAGACACAGGCATCCTCCGGAGACTTTTCTCAAATCGCACAAACCCTTGCACCGCTGCTGGCATCTGAGGATGTAAAAAAGCTCTTGCAGCAGTTGGGAGGATAAGCAATGGACGATATGCAAAACCAAATGAATGCCATTCTGGGGAATCCGGAAATGATGCAAAAAATCATGGCGATGGCACAAACATTAAACCAGCCCCAATCCCAAAAGCAGGAGCCGGAACCGCCTAAGCAGGACAGATCCGGCTTTTCCCTGCCGGACATAGACCTTTCCATGGTGCAGAAACATTCTTCTCTGGCAGGACAATCCAATATTGACAGTAACCAGCGAACACTTTTAAAAGCCCTTACTCCCTATCTAAGCCGGGATCGGATATCAAAGCTGGAAAAGGCAATGCGCGCAGCCAGAATGGCAAATATGGCATCGTCCTTTCTAGGTTCGTCAGGCTTCAAATTCAACCCAGGCAGGTGAAAGCATGTATAACCGTTATGTTCCACAGCCGGACGGCTCATACAGGAAAAACAGGATGCCCGAACCCAACAGACCGCAGCCGCAGCACAGACCCCCTGCGCCGCCCAAACCAAAGCAGGAATCCTGCTCTGAGCCGGTACAGCAGACACCTGTTCCCTGTCCGCCGCCCCCGGAGCATCCGTGTACATCCTGTCCAAAACAGCAAAGCTGCAAGCATGACAGCATCACAGGCTTTTTTAAGCAGCTGCTACCAAAGGATATGGATACTGCAGATTTGCTGATCATTTTGCTACTACTTTTAATGGCAGGCGACTGCGAGGATGACAGAAATAACGCGCTGCTTACGCTGGCACTGTACTTTTTTATGTAATGAACACCCCTTGGGCGCAAAGTCCCAAGGGGTGTTGATCTTTTTGTCCGGGGCAGATGGTGGAATCCTATTTTGCAAAAGTGTTCCGAAGATACACCGGAATGCTGCCGTCGGAGTTTGTCAAAACTACACAGTATATTGGATAAAGGCAGCGGCAGAGTGTCAAGACTCTGCCGCTCGATCGTATTCAAAAAGATTTATTCCTCATGGCTTTTTCCGGTGGCATAATCGATGGTTACCCCCGGCTGATTGTTATAAGCGTAAATATTGAAGCAGATCCCCTCACCGTTATCTTCTACAGATCTCGCTTCCATCTGCACACCTCTGGCAACCAGGTCGTCTCCATCAAATATTGGTGTCACCCGGTACAGCACATGGTTTCCGGTTTCTTTGACATAGTCTGCTACCATGTTTTCAAAAGGCAACATACCCTCCACATTTAAGTACCGGGTTCCTGTGATCAGATTCTGTTCGTTAGCGTTTTCGCCGGTCAGCTGAAAACCAATCAGGTGACAGCGGTTATACAGGTACTTTCCGTCTACAAAATCGTACTTCACTGTTTGCCAACCAGAGGGTTTGATCTGCCCGATGCTGTCTCTGTCTTCTGTCGGCATCAGTTCCCTTCCGATACACGCCATAGCATATCTACATCTTCCAAGGCTGTCCAGCTCGGAGTAATTTTCATATGCTGTGTCGGTAAGGTCATCTTCCGTAAACTCCGGCTTATTATCATTGATAACCACATACGCTTCATCGGAAAACGCCGGAACATTTATAACCGATTCACTGTAAACAGGTTTATCGTTTCCAAAATAGTGATAAAGCGCAAGAATAGCCAAAAGAACGATCCCGATCACATTGCGAATTGTTTTCTTCTTCACCTTGCATACACCTCCATGGTGATCCTGTCATGGGAAAAACCCGGAAATTCTTCACTTTTCACCATTTGAAATCCCGCCGGAATCCCGGGAAAGCGCAAATCAGCCGGGTACACCCGGTTCCAGCGAAAAACGATGATCTCCCCGGCACAGGGAAGATACGGCGACACATCTATATTCTCCGCAAAGCAGTATTCCCCTGGCCTTGCTTTTTCCATAAAATGGTCATCAGTCCTTATTTGACCACAGCTATCGTCAAATAAGGGGCGAGAATAGGGATGCATCCAAAGAACACCGTCTTCACTCAAGGTAAGGATCTTTCGGCAAAGGATCTGATCCGAGCTTTGCCGCCGCTTATTGAACAGCATCCCATTTTTGTCATCAAGGCAAACGATCAGTTTCATAGCGCCCCTCCGCTCTCAACCCACGACAGCCGTATCCGGTCTGTACATTCCCGAATGGACAAGTGACACATAATCATCGTCTGCAACGACAACATGGTCGATCAGCACAACATCCACAAGATTTAGTGCCTGCGCCAGCTTTCTTGTTGTCAGAACATCCTCCGGTGAAGGAAGCGCTACACCGCTGGGATGATTGTGCGCCAGTACGACAGAGGTAGCATTTTCTGTCAGCGCCATATCTACGATCTTTCGGATAGAAATGCCGGCAGAATTGACATTCCCCTCCTCCACCTCACGGCAGCACAGCACCTTACATTTAGCATCCAGGCACAAAAGATATACGGTTTCTCTGGCTTTTCCCTCAAAATACGGAACTAAATATCTGCCGCACTCGTCAATCGTTTTTAGAATCTGGTAGCTTTCATTCTGCTTGATATCGCAATAGCGGCTAAGTTCCCGGATCAGGGCAATGAACAGTGCGGCATTTTCACCCACCCCATCGATTTTCTTCAATTCCTTCATCGGTGCGTTCATCACCCGTGCAAGAGAGCCGAAACGATTGATCAGATTATGGGCAATGGCGTTGGTATCCCGTCTTGGTATACAGTAAAACAGCAGCAGCTCCAACACCTCGTGTTCATTGAAGCTACCAAGTCCTCCCTCTAAAAAACGGGCTCTCATTCGCTTGCGATGGTCTGTATGTATCCCTTTTTTCGACATATTTTCACCTCAAATACGATTTCTCTTGCTATTTCTCCGGCAGTTCGTTAAAATAGGCATAGTATCACACCGTCGATATCAGTCGACGAAAATTCCATCCAAAATTGCACATGCTATACTACCACCAAGGAGGCACTGCATGGAACAAGTAACGGACTGCCCTGTTTTTCTGGAGACGATGGCATGCCCCGCCTTTACAGTCAGGGATGGCATCATTTACCAGGCAAACCAAGCCGCACTGCAGCGGCAGCTTCCCCTTAGCACTGCGGTCAGTCAAATCATTTGCGTCGGTGCTGAAGATTATGAGAGATTCATCAGCGGCAAACTGTGTCTGACCCTCTGCATTCAGGAAATTAAATACAATGCCACAGTAACTGTATCAGATGATACCCACCTGTTCTGCATGGAAACTGCCTACGCCGAGCCGGAATTGCGCGCTTTCGCCCTTGCGGCACAGCATTTGCGTGAACCTCTTGCCAACGCAATGGTCAGTACAGAGCTTTTGCTGCCCAACGATACCCTCCGGGAAGATCCGGAAACCCACAAACAGCTTGCGCAAATCAACCGCAGTCTGCATCAGCTGCTTAGAGCCGTGTGCAACATGTCAGACGCAGCACAGTATAAACAGCTGCAAGTAGCCAAGATGCAGCTGCAGGATGCTGCCGCTGTTTTCGATGAGCTGCTGGAAAAGGCTTCACATATGGTCTCCCAGGCAGGATACACCCTGCGCTATAAGGTCCCTCAGCAGTCTTTGTACTGCCTGCTGGATACAGAAAAGCTGGAGCGCGCCGTGCTGAATTTACTGTCCAACGCCATGAAGTTCGCACCCGACGGCAGCGAGATTTTCGCCTCTGTACGGCAAAACGAGAACCTGCTCAGTTTCACGGTCACAAGCCCCAAAGGTAACGATCCGCAGCTGCATGGCGATATCTTCCACCGTTTCCTCCGGGAACCCGGATTGGAGAACAGCCCCAGCGGTATTGGTCTGGGTATGTCCATCATCCACGCTGTTGCCGCTATGCATGGCGGCACCGTCCTGTGGGAGAGTCCCAACGGCACTGACATCCGCTTTACCATGACACTTAAGCTTAACAAGGCAGAAAACCAAACCTCTCTTCGCTCCCCTGTCCGGCTGTTGTCCGATTACGCAGGCGGAAGAGATCGCTTTTTGATTGAGCTTTCTGACATCCTGCCCAGCGATCAATACAAAGATTAGACTTTTCCCCCGACCCCCAAAGGTCGGGGGAATTTTTATAAATACCGTTTCAAATAGGCACCGGTATAGCTACCCTCAGTCTGTGCCACCTGCTCCGGTGTGCCCTGGGCAACAACATAGCCGCCCTCGTCACCGCCTTCAGGCCCCAGATCGATAATGTGATCTGCCGTTTTGATCACATCCAGATTATGCTCGATCACCAAAACGGTGTTACCGGCATCCACCAGCTGCTGC
>JAZOSG010000005.1:0-3423 GCA_045657005.1 Faecousia sp. | reverse complement strand
ATGCCTATGAAGCGGATCGTAACACTGGCGCTGGCGGTTATAATGCTGCTTTCGCTGTGCGCCTGTGATCGGCAGGTGGGGGAAACTACGGAAACCGTAGCGGCAAAAATGGGCGAGGGACTGAATGTAGGCTATGCCAAGGTGGACATCACCCCGGACTATTCTGTGGGTATCGGTGGCTACAGCGATGCGGAAACCAGACGGTCGGAGGGCATTGCAAGCCGGATCTATGCCACCTGCCTGGCGTTTACAGAAAACGACCGGACGATCCTGGTGTACACGGTGGACACCTGCGCCATGGAGAGGACCAATGCGGAGTATTTCCGGACACTGATCTCTGCCAATACCGGCGTTCCGGGGGATCATATCTTCTTTGGCGCGACCCACTGCCACAGTAGCCCCGAGAAAAGCGGCGAATACAAACAGGAGCTATCCCAGTGGCTGGTGCAGGCTGGAAGAAAAGCAATGGTCGACCGTTCCTCTGCCAAGATCTTGGTGGCGACACCGGAGATCAAGGGTATGAATTTTGTCAGACACTATGAATTGAAGGACGGTAGCTATGCCGGTTCTAATTTTGGCGATTTTTCCAAGGGGATCGTGGGACATGCCACAGAAAGTGATCCGCAGATGGTGCTTGTAAAGCTTGACCGGGAGGAAGGCAGAAAGGATATTCTGATGGTCAACTGGCAGGCGCACCCGGACAGCACGGATGAAATTGGTTATTACAATTTGTCCTCCAGCTGGATCGGTCCGTTGCGTGATAAGCTGGAAACGCTTTCCGGAATGGAGGTAGCCTACTTTACCGGCGCCTCCGGAAATCAGAATATGAGCAGCAAGATCTGGTGGGAAAATCACGGTCTTAGCTGGAAAAGATATGGCGAGAAAATGGCAAAATTGGCAAATAAAGCACTGTCTGAGCTGAAGGAAGTGCAATCAAGCGGTATCAAAGTCAGTCAGGCGATGGTAGATGTGGAAGTGGATCACACCTGGGACCATATGCTGGAGCAGGCAAATGAGGTCTACGAGCTGTGGAAAACGGTCGGCAAGGCAGAAGGTGATGCCTTGGGTAAGACTTACGGCTTTACCTCCTCTTACCAGGCAAGAGCCATCCGCAGCCGTGCTGCTATGGGGCAGACCACCCAGCTGGAACTGAATGTGTTTTCCGTTGGCGGTGTCGGATTTACCACCGGTACTTATGAAATGTTCTCTGACCAGGGGTTGTTCGTCAAAAGTAATTCGCCCTTTGATGTGACATTTATCATCACCGGCAACTCCGGCTATATCCCCAGCGAGGCAGCCTATACCTACCGCAGCTACGAAGCCGATACCGGAACCTTCGCTCCCGGCACAGCGGAAAAACTGGCAGAAGAATATGTAAGAATGCTGGAACAGATCAAGCAATAACCGGAGAAAAAGACAGTGGCACAGATCGCTGAACGCGGGCTGGAAGTATTTTGAAAAGATATTGTCAAATTCCGGTTTATCGCTCCGATGGAGCGATAAATAGTGGACAGTTGATAGTGGATAGTTGACAGTTAAGGTGTCGCCTTCGGCGATTATTTGAATCATTTTCCGTAGGAAAATACCTCAATTATCAGATGTCAACGGTTAACTGTCAACTTCGAGCGATAGCTCGATAAATCGGAATTCGATGAGCAGTATTGGCAAAAGAGGGCTGCTTCACTTTTCAGTGAGGCAGCCCTCTTAAGCTTTTTGTTTTTCTTACAGCATAAAGGAATTGATCAGCTGAGATGCCAGAACCACCAGCACCAGTGCGATGGGGTAGGTGGAGGCGTAAGCAGCGGCGACATCGTCCGTGCCGGCAACGCTGATCAGTGTGCCCAGCGCAGGGGTGGAGGTCATACCGCCGGTGATAGAGCCCAGATTGTTCAGCAGCGGCAGCCTGCAGACCTTCCGTGCGAACAGATAGCCGATCACCATGGGGATGATCGTCATGATCATACCGGCAATGAAGCCGTAGACCACGATCATAATGCCGTACTCAGAGGCGGCGATCTGCTCCACAAGCTCGACGCCGCCTTCCACACCGGCACCGACCAGGAAAAGCATCAGACCAAATTCCCGGAAGCTCTTCAGGGCATGCTCGTCGACTTTGAGGCTGATAGGACCAAGGTGACCGAAATGGGCAAGGATCAGACCCATCAGCAGAGGACCGCCGGTCAAGCCGAGAGAGAAGCAGGGACCGTCAAAGCCCTGACCGCTCAGAGGGATCTTGATAGAGCCGAGCAGGATACCCAGCACGATGGCAAGCCCGAAAGCGCCAAATCCAAACTCGTCTAGCTCGATACGCTTTTTCGTGTTCTTCTCAGCAACAGTAGCTTCGGCAGCGACACCACCGATCAGTGAACGCTCATGTGCCATATCGACCTTCAAAATTCTGGGCATGATCTGCACAAACAGCACAACGCCGATCACACCGAAGGGATAGGCAACAGCGTGTCCCAGAGAGACCAGCCCTAACTGTTCGGGAGCCATGGCTTCTACAGCACCCTGTGCAGCAGAAAAAGCGGGAGTGGAGGTCAGTGCGCCGGACAGAATGCCGGTGGCGTAGGCAGCGCCGATACCGGGGATCAGAGCAAACACGACGGTTACGATGGCACCCATCAGGATGATCAGCGCTCCCATGGGCACATAGGACTTGGCATTGATCTTCAAATTCCGGAAGAACTTGGGACCTGCAATGCAGCCTACAGAGGTGACGAACAGCACCAGACCGATGTTGGAAATAAACTTAAAGCTGGAGATCTTTGCGTCTGCGGCGTTTTCCATGTAGAATTTGCCCAGAACAGGGATCTCCTTCAGACCGGGCAGTGTACACAGGTAACCGAACAGCAGCGCAAACAGAAATACGCCGGCTGTACCCAAGGACAGCCCCTTGACCTTGACAGAACCGATGGCGTAGCCGATAAAGCAGATCAAAAACACGCTGAGCAGCACAGTGGGAGTAGTACCCAGACTGATCAGCTTAGAAACAAAATCCATAATTTCTACATCTCCTTAAGACGGCTGTAAGACAGGGGCGAATACCCCTGTCTTGCAGTCTTAATTATTACTTTTCGTGCCGTGCGTACTTAGGCAGCAGCAGGGGGGATACACCAGACTCATTCAGTCCGGCGTTTTCCAGTTCCTTGGCATATGCCTGAACATGATCCAGATTGGGCTTGCCCAGGGTCACTTCCTTGGCACGCTCTGCGGCAGCCTTACCGGCGTTGCGGCCAAAGACGATGATGTCAAGCAGGCTATTGCCCATCAGACGGTTGCGTCCGTGGATACCGCCGACAGCCTCGCCGGCAACCAGCAGGTTAGGGATCGCCTTGGTGTAGCCCTCGCCGCCGATCTCCAAGCCGCCGTTCTGGTAGTGCAGCGTGGGATATACCAGGATCGGGACTTTTCTCATGTCAA
>JAZOSG010000004.1:0-2920 GCA_045657005.1 Faecousia sp. | reverse complement strand
ATTCAAAAATCTATCGTTAGAATCTGTAGGGGCGACTATTAGTCGCCCGCGGGCGGATAATATCCGCCCCTACATCCGCAGGATGTAGACATTTGCATAGTTTAGGGGCGTGCTGCAGCATTTTGCAACACGCCCTTTTTTGCGTATGTGCGTCTTTTTTTGGGACAAGCTACCCAAAAGGAGATGTTACCATGAAATCAATTTGGCAGCAGGAACCCAGATTGATCCGTTACCCTGTATTTAAGGGAAACAAGCGGACGCAGGTGTTGGTGATCGGCGGCGGTATGGCGGGGATCCTGTGCGCGATGAAATTGCAGGAGGAAGGCAAGGATGTGATCCTGGTGGAGGCGAACCGCATCGGCTCCGGGATCACCGCCAAAACCACTGCGGCGCTGACGGCACAGCACGATTTTCTCTATCAGGATATGGCAAAGCGCTTTTCAGAAGCTACCGCCCGGGCGTATCTGCATGCCAACCTGGATGCGGTCAGAGCCTTTCGTAAACTGTCAGAGAAGATACCCT
Source organism: Faecousia sp. (assembly GCA_045657005.1). GTDB lineage: Bacteria > Bacillota > Clostridia > Oscillospirales > Oscillospiraceae > Faecousia. The sequence continues at coordinate 2,398 of JAZOSG010000004.1, read as the reverse complement.
GCGATTTTGAGGATAAGCCTTCTGTCCAATTCACCACCGGAAAACCGGACCGCCTGCGCAAAGAGGTAATTTTTGTAAACCGATTGGGATTTCCTGCCCATTTTCGGGAGTCCGCGCCCTTGATCGATGAGGCAGCTGCTGCGGTGGAGTACCCGGAAATGGCACAATTCCATCCGCTAAAATTCCTCAACGGCGTGGCGCAGTCTCTGCAGATCTTCGAGGGGTCAGCGGTCCGGCAGCTAAACGGTACGACTGCGCAGCTGGATCACGGTACTATTCAGGCGCAGCAGGTGGTGGTTGCCACCCATTTTCCTTTTATCAACCGCCGCGGACTGTATTTTATGAAGCTGTATCAAAACCGGTCCTATGTCCTGGCACTGGAAAATGCCCCGGATCCCGGTGTGACCATGGCAGAATTGGAGGGGCAGGGGATCTACCTGCGCCGCAGCGGTGATCTGCTGCTTTTGGGCGGCGGTGACCACCGTACCGGAAAAAAAGGCGGCAATTTTCATTTTCTGCGAGACTACGCCATCACCCATTTTCCCAGAGCCAGAGAGAAATACGCCTGGGCAAACCAGGACTGCATGAGTTTGGATGGACTGCCTTATGTGGGCGCTTACAGCCCCCATATGCCCGGCGTGTATGTTGCTACAGGCTTTAACGCCTGGGGAATGACCAATTCCATGGTAGCGGCAAAGGTTATTGCCGACCAGATACAGGGAAGGGAAAATGCACTTTCAGATGCGCTGCGCCCGGATCGCTCTGTTTTCCGCAGGCAGCTGTTTTACAATTTGGGAGAAACGGCAGCGAACTTTATAATTCCCACGATCAGACGCTGCCCTCATATGGGTTGTGCCCTGCGCTGGAATCCGGCAGAGCATAGCTGGGACTGCCCCTGCCACGGCTCCCGGTTTACCGAAAAGGGGAAACTTCTGGACACCCCAGCCCAAAAGGACGCAAATATCTAAATCCTTGGAAAACTGATTCGTTATATCAAAATGCAGTTTTGTTGTCATTGCGAACCAGCGCGCACACTGGTGTGGCAATCTCAAAAAAACAGAGCGGGCTAAATCAAGGTATAGGCTAAGAAAAGCGGACAGGAATGATCCTGTCCGCTTTCGTTATGCAATTGCTTTACTGCAGTCCCTTGAGCATCTCCACAAACTTGCCCGCAGCCGCCTCGGCGCAGCCCCGGGCAAAGTGACCTGCAGAGCTTTCGTAGCTGAAATAGTCATAGGCTTTCTCTGTAGCGCAGTAACTGTTCCAGTCGTTGGCGTTGGTACACAGCAGCGTCATATCAAAGGGGGAATTTTCCTTAATATAGATGCCGTTATCGGAGAACATCTCGTAAGGCGCGGTGATGAATGCCATGCCTGCCACATAGAAGGCGTTGAGCTCCATGGTGCCGGTAGCAGGGCGGTTGACACGCTGCAGAACATTGGCTGCTTCCATGTATGTGCCCAGTCCGTACTGCTTTGCCAGGGCATTGGCTTGCTCGGTATTTCCCATGGCGGCAACTTCCTTTGCCTGGGCCATCTTGTCTTCATTTGCGTGGTTCATGGCATATTCAAATTGCACTTGGGATGCCTTGATGCCGTCGCCCTCGATGGGTGTCAGACCGGATAGTGCGGCCAGCGCATATTCGGCTAGCTTTTCGCCGTATTCCTTCCAGCTCAGACCGTGATTATCCGATGCCATTTTGCTGAAGGGGTTCAGGTTACCGGCATCACCGGTGAAGTAAGCCACCTGCATGCCGGATTCCTTTTCCAGCTTGGTGCGCAGGGGACCGATAAAGTCGGCGGAAATGGAATCAAAGCCCAGCTCTTTGGAATGATCGGGGTGTGCCTGCCAGTTTACAAGCAGGATATCCTGCTTGTCATCGCTCCGGTCAAATTTGACCAGAAGCATTTCTTCATCGGCTTCGGTAGCGTGATCCATGATCGTGTTTCCGCTGAAGCTGCCAAAGTTGGAGCCTGCGTAAGAACCGTCAGACATCAGATAGTGCCGTACGAAGGTCATGTTCTCAAGTTCGGTTTTTGTGCCATGAAGGGTCGCCGGGGCGCGATCCTCCAGAGCGGTTTTTGCAGCCGTTACCATTGCGTCAATATACAGCTTGAGATACTCGGTAATGCTGGAATCGGGGCTGTTGGTATCGGGACCCGAGTGGGTGTGGGTGGAGCTGATCATGACGCGCTCACCGGGAATACCCAGCTCCGCGGTGATCCGCTCCCGCACTGCGTTGATCCACGGCGCATAGCTTCTGACCAGATCCTGGGTAAACAGCAGGACGGTCTCATTGCCCTCGGTCATGGCAATGCAGGTGGTGTACAGGTAATCCACAATACCGGTGGACATCCGATTTTGAGAATTGCCGTAGCCGCCCAGAGGAATTGAACCA
>JAZOSG010000003.1:0-20761 GCA_045657005.1 Faecousia sp. | reverse complement strand
TTGTTGTCATTGCGAACCAGTGCGCACACTGGTGTGGCAATCTCAAAAAACAAGCTATACCAATAGATTCCCACGCCAGTTTGCGAACTGGCTCGGAATGACAATTGGTTGGTTGCGTATCGGTAAACAGCTCGATAAACTAGAATTTACAGAACAATATTTGCTGGAGGATTTTCTATGCTCTTTTCCAGTATTCCTTTCTTATTCTATTTTCTGCCTGCGGTGCTGATTTTGTATTTTCTGGTGCCCCGGTATCTGAAAAATACAGTTTTGCTGCTGTTCAGCTTGGTATTTTACGCCTGGGGCGAGCCGAAATATGTGATCCTGATGATCGCTACCATCGCCCTGTTCTACGGCTGCGGCATTGCTATCTGCAAATGTGTCAGCCAGGGCTGGAAGAAATTTTGGCTGACCGTATCCGTAGTGATCAGCCTTTCCCTGCTGGCGGTATTCAAGTACGCAGACTTTATCCTCGGCAGTATCAACGCTGTTGCCGGAACGAACATCCCCCTTTTGAAGCTGGCACTGCCCATCGGTATCAGCTTTTACACCTTCCAGTGTCTGAGCTACACAGTGGATGTCTACCGGGGAGATGCCCAGGTGCAAAAGAATCCCATTAGCTTCGGCGCTTATGTGTCCCTGTTCCCTCAGCTGATTGCAGGTCCTATCGTGCGCTATGTGGATGTGGCGCGGGAGCTGGACAGCCGAACCCACAGCTGGGACGGCATCGCTATGGGTCTGCGGCGTTTTCTTCTGGGTCTTGCCAAAAAGATCTTGATCGCCAACCAACTAGGTGAGCTTACGAATATTTTCCGCCAGTCCGGCGAAAAATCCGTCCTGTTCTACTGGATCTACGCCATTGCTTTTGCCTTGCATATCTATTTTGATTTCTCCGGCTACAGCGATATGGCGATCGGTCTCGGCAGAGTCTTTGGCTTTCACTTCATCGAAAACTTCAACTATCCCTATATGTCCCGGTCGATCGCCGAGTTCTGGCGGCGGTGGCATATGAGCCTTGGCAGCTGGTTCCGGGACTATGTGTATATCCCTCTGGGGGGTAACCGGGTGTCAAAGGGCAGATGGGTCTTCAATATCCTGGTGGTATGGATGCTCACCGGTCTGTGGCACGGCGCAGCATGGAATTTCGTGCTGTGGGGACTGTTGTACGCGGTTTTCCTTCTGTTGGAAAAATGGGTACCTGCCCTGCAGCGGCTGCCGGATATCCTGCGCCGAGGCTATGTGCTTTTGGTTGTGGTGCTGGGCTTTGTGTTATTCAACGCAACCAGTCTACAGGAGGCGGTTTCTGACATTGGCGGCATGTTTGGTCTAGGCGGCGTTCCTCTGGTGACAGAGCAGACCCTTTACTATCTGCGCAGCTATGGGGTTTTGTTTATTGCCGCCATCGTCGGCTCGACACCGCTGATAAAGTCCCTCGGGGATAAGCTTGCGGACAAGCCCATCGGCGCGATTTTAGAGCCGATCCTTTTGATCATTCTTTTGCTGGTTTGCAGCGCATATTTGGTGGACGGCTCGTTTAATCCGTTCCTGTATTTCCGTTTCTAAGGAGGGCTGTGAGATGACGAAAAAAATACGCGCCATCGGCGCGCTCCTTCTGGTCGTCTTGTGGGCAGTGCTGACATGTCTTGCCTGGTTCAGCCCGGCAAAGGATATTTCCGACGCGGAGCGCCGTCCTCTGGCACAATTCCCGGCTTTCACCGGAGACACCCTGCTGTCCGGTAAATTTATGACAGAATTCGAAGACTACACCCTTGACCAGTTCCCCGGCAGAGATGCCTTCCGGCAGCTGAAATCGCTAGTGCATTACCGGGTACTGAATCAAAAGGACAACAACGGTATTTATATTGCCGACGGCTATGCGGCAAAGCTGGACTATCCAGTCAATACTGATGCTCTCAGCTACGCCATGAGCCGGCTGAACTATGTCTACGAGACCTACTTGCAGCCTGCCGGCAGTCAGGTCTACTGTGCAGTGATCCCGGACAAAAGCTACTATCTGGCAGAAGCCAACGGCTACCCTGCCATGGAGTATCCGCTGCTGTTTGAGACAGTGCAAAGCAGTATGCCCTGGGCGACCCACATCGATATCACCGACTGCCTGACGGCGCAGGACTACTACTTCACCGACACCCACTGGCGGCAGGAAAAGCTATTGCCTGCTGCGCAAAAACTGTGCGCTGCCATGGGCGTTGCCGCGCCCAAAGCGGAGGACTTTACCAAGACACTTCTGGAGCGTCCCTTCTACGGCGTGTACTACGGACAGGCGGCGCTGCCCATGGATCCGGAGCAAATGTATGTGATGCAAAGCCTCCTGTTGGACAGCTGCCAGGTCTACAATTTTGAAACCGGTAAATACGCGCCGGTTTATGATATGGATAAGCTAAGCGGTAAGGATCCTTACGATGTGTACCTGTCCGGTGCCCAGTCCCTGCTGCGGATCGAAAATCCCAATGCCGGAACTGACCGGGAGCTGATCGTATTCCGGGATTCTTTCGGAAGCTCCATCGTTCCGCTTCTGGTACAGGACTACAAGACCGTGACCCTGGTGGACATCCGGTATCTGGACAGCCGTATGCTGGGAAATTTCCTGGAATTGAATGGACAGGATGTGCTGTTTTTGTATAGCACCCTGGTCCTCAACAGCGGCACCACACTGAAGTAAAGAACGGAGCTGTCTCAAAATGAATGAGACAGCTCCGTTTGTTATTTGGCAGCCAGGTTTTGGATCCAGGTGCCTTTTTTGATCAAATAGTAGCCGATGATGCATTTGATGATATCCGTTGCCTGGCACAAGGCGTAGATCACCAAAATAGACAGTCCGGAGAACCGACTGAAGCAAAAGGCGATGGGAATACTCAGCAGCCACACCGAGCCGCAGTCAAAGAAAAAGGTGATCATGGTCTTGCCGCCGGCACGCAATGTAAAATACACCGGGAAAATGTACGCCTGCAGGGGCATAGCTGCGGCGGATATGATGATCAGTCCGGCCGCCAGCTGCCGCACCGCATCGGTGGTGTTGTAGATCATAGGAAATGCCGACGACAACACGATGGCAATAGCAGCAAAGAAGGTTCCAGAGACGACGCACAGCGCCGACAGCTTATTATTGGAATCCCGAACCTCCGCCTCTTTGCGTCCTGCGCCCAGCATCTGACCGGTGATGATCCCCACGGTGTTACCCAGAGAGCGGAAGACCACCGCAGCCAGATTGTAGATGGTGGTAGAGATGCTCAGCGCAGGCACAACATCCAGACCGCAATAGGAATAGCACTGGTTCAGAATTGCCATGCCGAAGGACCAAAGTCCCTCATTCAGCAGAAGCGGCATTCCCTTGATGATGATGGCTTTCAGCAAAGTGCCGGGGATGTAAAGGCTGCGGTACAGTCCCGGAACATAGGGATTCTTTTTAGGGTTACAGTGTGTCCAGCAGGCAACGATGATAAATTCCACATACCGGGCGATCACCGTCGCTACTGCCGCGCCGGAAACCCCCATAGCTGGAGCGCCGAAATGTCCGAAGATCAAAATATAGTTCAGGACCAGATTGACCGCCATTGCCACCAAGCCCGCAACCATCGGGACAGCAGGGTGTCCGCACTCCCGGAGCGTACCTGCGTAGGCATTGGTCAGGGCAAAGGGCAACAGCCCCAAAAGCATGATGTACAAATACTGTCTGCCGTAAGCGAGGGTCTCGGCAGCCAGCTGGGGGTCTCCCTCACCCTGCAGGTACAGGCTGATCAACGGATCGCTGCCAAAGAAAAAGATCCCGGCACCCAGTGCCGTCAGGGCAAGGCTGATGATCAGCTTAAACCGGAAGGTATGACGGATACCCTCATTGTCACCGGAGCCATGGAACTGGGTGGTAAAAATACCGGCACCGGCTGCACCGCCGAACAGGCACAGGTTAAAGATGAACAAAAGATTGTTGTTGGCAATGGTAACGGCGCTGATCTGAGCAGTACTCAGCTGACCGACCATGATGTTATCCAAAAGGGATACGAAATTGGTAATGAGATTTTGCATGATAATGGGCAGGGCAATTGCCATGACCCGGTGGTAAAATGCTTTATCTCCGATGAATTTTTTCAGCATAACACCCTCCTTTGACGACTTTTACTATAATAGCCGAAAGCCACCAAAAAGCCGTCCCGGGTGGGACGGCTTTGCAGTGCTTAGAAACGGCACTTTTCGGCGATGTATTCCTTCAGCTGGGAAATGGGGATGCGCACCTGCTCCATGGTATCCCGGTCACGGACAGTGACACAGTTATCAGCCTCGCAAGTATCGTCGCCAACAGTCTGGAAGTCCACGGTGATGCAAAGAGGTGTGCCGATCTCATCCTCCCGGCGGTAACGCTTGCCGATGGAGCCGGCATCGTCATAATCCACCATAAAGTCCTTACGCAGCTCGGCATAGATCTCCTCTGCCTTGGGAGCCAGCTTCTTGGAAAGGGGCAGAACAGCTGCCTTAAAAGGTGCCAGCGCAGGATGCAGGCGCAGCACGGTACGCACATCCTCGTTGCCCTTCTTGTCTACGCCCACGACCTCCTCGTCGTAAGCCTCGCACAAAAATGCCAGTGCCACACGGTCGCAGCCCAGGCTCGGCTCGATAACATAGGGGATATAATGCTCGTTGGCTTCCTGATCGTAGTAATCCAGTGCCTTGCCGGAGGCCTCCTGATGGCGACCCAGGTCATAGTCGGTACGGTCAGCGATGCCCCACAGCTCGCCCCAGCCGGAACCGAAGGGGAACTGATACTCAATATCGGTGGTAGCACGGGAGTAGAATGCCAACTCCGCAGGCTCATGGTCACGCAGGCGCAGGGACTCTTCCTTGATGCCCAGAGAGATCAGCCAGTTCTTGCAGAAATCCTTCCAGTAGGCAAACCACTCCAGGTCAGTACCGGGCTTGCAGAAGAACTCACATTCCATCTGCTCAAACTCACGGGTACGGAAGGTGAAGTTACCGGGAGTGATCTCGCTACGGAACGCCTTACCCACCTGGCAAACGCCGAAGGGCAGCTTCTTCCGGGTGGTACGCTGGATGTTGGAGAAGTTGACGAAAATGCCCTGGGCTGTCTCCGGACGCAAGTAGCAGGTGGAGGAGGAGTCCTCGGTAACGCCGATCTTGGTCTGGAACATCAGGTTGAAGTTGCGGATAGAGGTGAAGTGGTGCTTGCCGCAGTTGGGGCAGACCACATCTTCGTGCTCGGTAATAAAGTCGTTCATTTCCGCAGGCTTCATAGCGTCCACATTGACACCCTTGCCGGACTCAGATTCCTCGATCAGCTTGTCCGCGCGGTGACGGGCACCGCAGCCCTTGCAGTCCACCAGGGGATCGGAAAAGCTGCCCACATGACCGGTGGTGATCCAGGTCTGAGGATTCATCAAAATGGCAGCGTCCAGACCCACATTGTAGGGAGATTCCTGGACAAACTTCTTCAGCCATGCTTTTTTTACATTGTTCTTGAATTCCACGCCGAGAGGGCCATAGTCCCAGGAGTTTGCCAGACCGCCGTAGATCTCAGAGCCGGCGTAGACAAAGCCTCTGTTTTTGCAGAGGTTTACGATCATATCCAAAGTCTTTTCGCTATTTTTCATGGTACATCCTCCAAAATTTGACTTATGACTAATTATACAGAAAAATACCTGTAAATCAAGTGTTTTCTTCATCCTGCCCGGCAAATACCAGCTCCGGACCAAGATCCTGTGCCATCATGGCATGGACGCGCTTGGCGATCTCCACTGTAGTAACACCTAAAAGCTCCTCGGCAGGCACGACTCCCACCAGATGCAGCTGTACATGGGTGGGCTTCCACCGCTTCATATTCTCGTAGATATGCTGTGTGCCCTGGAGGGTGCAGACCACGATGGGTACCTGTGCTTTCTGGGCGATCTTGAATACGCCGCTGCGGAAGGGACGCAGCAGTCTGTCCGGGCGGATATAGCCCTCGGGGAAGACCGCGATGGAGGCTTTATCCTCCTTAATGATGCGGATACAGTTGAGGATCGTCTTCAGCGCCTCCCGGTCGTTTTCCCGGTTGATGGGCTGGCTGAGGATCTTGCGCATGATCGGTCCCACCAGGAACATACTGTTGACTTCCCGTTTGGAGATAAATGCCAGCTGACTGTGTTTGAATTTCCACAGCAGCACCACAGGATCTGTGTCGTGCAGGTGATTGCACACCAGTAAAAATCTGCCGTCCTTCGGCGTATTCTCAAGTCCCTGGGTGTGGATATGGATCTTCAGGATAGGCAGCAACGCGCTGATCGTCAGGGTAATGACCGTTCTGTAAAAAGGGCTATCCTTTTCCTGTTCCTTATCCATAGGTACGCACTTTGCCATAATGAGCAGCATCCCAAACCACAGCGCTGCCAGCAGCAAAAAACCGCCTGCAAAGCCCACAGGCAGCTGCCACAGCCAGGCAAAGCTTTCAAAAGCCCCTGTCCCGGCGCACAGCACCACCGCCGCCAGCCCAGACAGAACCGTCATGATTCCAAAGAGCATTTTCTCTTTCCTCCCAGGTCATCTAGATTTCCGATTATTCATTATACTGCGGAAACATTTGGGAAACAAGCCTAAATTTTTCAAAAGTACTGGAAATCGGATGGAACTGTGCTATAATAGCTTCAATATATATGCAGGAGAGATCGTTTGTTATGAAAAAATTTTTTCAGCCCAAGTATATTCCGCTGATCGCACTGACCTGCGGTATCCTTGGCTTTTTGCTGCGGCTTTGGCTGTATACCACCGGCATGGAAGAAAACGGACTGCTGCGGACCGCGCATCCTGCCAACGCTCTGCTGTTCGTCCTGACCGCACTGGTACTCGGTGGGATATTCTTGTGTCTGCGTCCTTTGGTGGGCGTGCCCCCCTATAAGCGGCTGTTTAAGCCCAGTGTTCCTGCCGCTATTGGCTGCGTAGTTGCCGCCGTGGGGATCCTGGCAACGGACATCTACGAGCTTTCCCATCAGCCGGACAATGTAGCTATCGCATCCTGCGTACTGGGTGTGCTTGCCAGTATCAGTCTTGTTATCTTGGCTTTTTGCCGCTATCAGGGCAAGCGTCCCAACTTCTTTCTTCATGGCTGCGTCACCGTTTATTTGATGATCCATCTGGTCTTTCAGTACCGGATCTGGAGCTCTGAGCCCCAGCTGCAGGAGTATGTCTTCCAGCTGCTGGCATCAGTATTTCTGATGCTCAGCACCTATCACCGCACCACCCTGGATGCCCGCAGCGGCAGCAGACGGTGGTATGTATTTTTCAATTTCGGCGCAGTATTTTTCTGCTGCCTTGCTATTCGGGGCGAAAGCTGGCTGTTTTACCTTGCCATGGCTGTGTGGACTGCTACCGCGGACTGCTCCTTAAAGCCTGCGCACCCCAGACAGACCATGCCCCTTCCGGAGCCTGTGCGGTACTGTCTGCGCCAGCTGGAAGAGGGCGGTCACCGCGCCTATGCCGTAGGCGGCTGTGTCCGGGATTCTCTGCTGGGACTGACACCCCAGGACTTCGACCTGTGCACCAGCGCTACCCCTGAACAGACCGCTGCTATTTTCGCCCGGCATGATCTGGTCCGCAGTGGCGAAAAGCACGGCACAATCGGTGTTGTGTTGGACAAGCAGGTCTATGAGATCACTACTTTCCGCACCGAGGGTGGCTACTCTGACAGCCGCCACCCGGACTGGGTGGAATTTGTAAGCTCTGTCAAAGACGATCTGGCGCGCCGGGATTTTACCGTCAACGCTATGGCGTACAATCCCCGGGAGGGCTACATTGACCCCTGGGGCGGTCAGGCAGATCTGAAAAACCGCGTCCTGCGCACTGTGGGAGAGCCGGAGCAGCGATTCCGGGAAGATCCGCTGCGGATCCTCCGGGGTGTGCGGTTTGCCATCCGGTTCGGACTGACCCCCGAAAAGAATACTCTGCAGGCTATGCAGGCATTGGCACCGCTGATGGACAGTCTTGCCCGGGAACGGGTATTTTCCGAGTTGTGCAAGCTCCTCCCTCTGGCAACTGCCCAGGATCTTACACGGTACGCACCGATCATCACCCAGGTGATCCCAGAGCTTGCACCCACCGTAAACTTTGACCAGCACAGCCCCTACCACGCCTACGATCTGTATACACATATTGCAAATACCGTTGAGGCCGTTCCCGATCAGCTGCCCCTGCGACTGGCGGCACTGCTTCACGATATTGGCAAGCCCGGTGTCTTCTCTCTGGACGATCAGGGGCAGGGTCACTTCTACGGTCACGCCAAAGTAGGTGCCCAGATGGCTGATGCGATCCTGCTGCGGCTGAAAGCACCCAATGCGTTGCGCAATCAGGTGGTTACGCTCATCGAGCAGCATATGACCCCTCTGGAGCCGGACAAAAAGCTTTTACGCCGCCGCCTGAGACAGTACGGCGAGGACACCCTTTTGCAGCTGCTGGCACTGCAGCGTGCCGACTTTGGCAGCAAGGGCGCCGACGGGGATGCAGATATTTTTACCCAGGTGCAGACCCTTCTGGAGGAGTTGCGCCAGGAGGACAGCTGTCTGACTGCTGCTGACCTTGCTATCGACGGCAACGATCTGCTGGCACTGGGGCAGGCACCCGGCCCCCGGATCGGTCAGTGCATGACATTCCTTTTGTCCCTTGTGCAGGAGGAGCTGATCACCAATACAAAAGAAGCTCTTTTGGCTGCCGCCCAGGGATTTTTTGAAGAAGAGCAGGAGGATACTGTATGAAAATAGCCGTTGTTACCGGGGCAAGCTCCGGCATGGGAAAAGAATTCGTGCTGCAGCTTTCCCAATATATCCAGGTAGACCAGATCTGGGTCATTGCCCGGCGTGAAGCCGCTCTGGAAAGCCTGCAAACACAGGTCAGCGTCCCCATCCGGGCGATCAGTCTGGATCTTTGCAGCAAGGATAGCTATGAGGTTTACCGGGAACTTTTAGCCCAGGAAAATCCGGATGTAAAGCTGCTGGTCAATGCCGCCGGCTTTGGAAAATTTGGTGATTTCCAAAACATCCCCTTGGAGGAAGACCTGCGGATGCTGGAGCTGAACTGCGGCGCGCTGGTGGCTATGACCCGGCTGACACTGCCATATATGCACCAAGACAGCCACATTTTGCAGCTTGACAGCCTCTCCGCCTTCCAGCCCGTCCCCTATATCGCCACTTACGGCGCTACCAAAGCCTTTGTGCTCAGCTACACCCGTGCCATCAATCAGGAGCTGAAGATGCGGGGTATCCGGGTCATGGCAATGAATCCAGGCTGGGTCAAGACAGAATTTTTCAACCACGCCCTGAAAACCAACGACTCCAAGGTACAGTACTACAACCACCTGTATGAGGCAAAGGATGTGGTTGCCACCGGACTTAAGGATCTGTATACCACCAAAAAGGATGTCTCCATCCACGGTCTGCCGATACGCAATCAGGTGCGGCTGGTCAAACTGCTGCCTCACAGCATTGTTATGAAGGTATGGATGAATCAGCAGAAAAAGCCGAAGAACAACAAACATCTCACAACCAAATAAAAACGCAGGGCTTGTCTCAAAAAATGAGACAAGCCCTGCGTTATGCGTCAAATTCCGGTTTATCGAGCTGTCTGTCGACACGCAACCAACCAATTGTCATTCCGAGCCAGTCCGCAGACTGGCGTGGGAATCTATTGTAATAGCTTGTTTTTTGAGATTGCCACACCAGTGTGAGCACTGGTTCGCAATGACAACAGAGATTTTCAAATAGCTCGATAAACTGAAATTTAATTGCCTAACTTCATTTTTTCTTTTTCAGTATAAGTACTGCGGCGGCGATCAACACTGCCACGGCACCTGCAACCACCAGAGCCGTTACTTTCGGGTCACTTCCCTGCTGGACGACAGTCCCATCGGTATGGGTATGGTCGTGAGGCTGGGAAGCCTGGTCAGATCCCCCAGGCTCAGTGCTGTTGGCGCTGCCTTGGTCAGCGCTGTCCGCGCCGTGGTCATGACCGGCATGGCTGTCGCTGCCTGATACGCTTCCCTGGCTGCCGGAGCTGTCAACGCCCGGCAGTGTCGTTCCGGGAGAAAAGACGGCCTCCTCCTTGCCTGTTGCCTGGTTCAGCTTCAGCTGCTTATACGCCATGCAATCGACACATGTAAATTGCTTTACTGTCACACCGGAGGAATCGGACTTATCCTGTCCGCTGTCGTAATTATGGGACTGGGTCTGGCTTCTTCCGCACTTGTCGCAAATTCTGCTGTGCCCCAAAGAGCCGATATCCGTCCACTTCCCGTACTGGTGATCGCATTGCTGATAGACGATGCCCTCAGCGATATATCTGCCTGCCTCCTGATCGCTGTTTTTCACGATCAGGGTGCAGCTGACTGTCGATTGGGTCAGCTTAGCATTTTCCAGCACCTGAAACGCCAGCACGCAGATATCGCCTTCCAGCTTGGTAGTTTCCTTGGCAGCCCAGACACCGGCGTTATTGGTCTTTCCGAAGTCCTGCATAAGCCCCTTTTTCTCCCAGGAAAAAGCGCCCAGCACAGGCTTAAGTACATTGGTATCATAGGTGTATGTGATCGCCATACTGTCGCCTATCACCGGTTCTGTCAGGGACATGGTCATATACACCGTTTCTCCCGGCGCTGCCTCCACACTGGACAGCACAAGGGCATTTTCTGCCGCAAAGCCGGTAAGTGCCATGGCGCACAGCAGCAAACAGGCAACCAGGCTCATAATGATCTTTTTCATAGGTCCACCCTCTCAATTCTTCTGTTCTCGTTTTCACCGATAAGGACTATCCGCAAAAACCAAAGCAGAAAAGCCTTTGTCAGGGCAGTGATGGAAAATCCATCACTGCCCTGACAATTTTTAGTTGGTGGGATACAGGGGATATCTGTTGGGGAATAAGGTGTACCGCAGCAGATACAGTGCATCCGCGTCGTTGGTCTCGCCGTCGTTGTTCACATCGCCATCGATGGAGATGGGATATCTGCTAGGGAACAGGGTGTACCGCAGCAAATACAGTGCGTCCGCGTCATTGACCTCGCCGTCGGAATTCATATCGCCGGAGGGCATGGTCACAGCAACAGAAGCTGTCACCGGATCCAGAGACTGCTTGGCGTAGTTATTTTCTACCACCAGCTTGTCAAACACCACATCACACTTCAGCTCTGCCTGACCTGCCTGCAACGGCAGAACCAGGAAGGTAAGCTTCATAACCTGGGTCTTCTGGGTCATATCCACAGCAGTGTCAGATGCCCACACCGCCTGATGCTTCTGGGCATTGACATCCTCAGCAGTGCCCTCTGCCAGCCACTGGCAGTCCTTCAGCTCCAAGCCCTGGGGGACTGTGAAGGAAAGACCGATGCCAGTGACCTGGGAATAGCCGTACAGGGACAGTACCACTTCCACCGTATCGCCGGGCTTTGCCTCGGCGGTGCCGGCGGCTTCCGCGCCGCCGGTGGTTGCAAATACAGATACATTCAGCACCGCTGCCAACAGCAGAACGGTCAAAACAATCGTGATAATTTTTTTCATATCGTTCCTCCCTTATTCTGCTGTCAGGCTGTCAAAGGTGATAGCATAATCCAGTGTGTCCGTGCTGTTTGCAGGTACGAAGGAGATCCGGATCGCATAGCTGCCGGTGTAGCCTTCCGCCGCAAGCTTTGCCTGTGCTGCCTGCTGCGCCTGTGCCATGCTGAACTTCACTGCCGTGATGTCATCGGTTTTCGCATCGAGATAAACGAAGTCAATACCGGTGAGCACCAGCTCTTCATCGGCGCTGTCGGTGATCACGCTGATGTAGGAGCTGAATTCCACCTCGCCCCGGTTCCAGTAGCCAACCACATAGTCGGTACCGTTGCCATAGTCCTCCGTCAGATCCTCCATGACGATGGAGCCGCTTGCGCCGTTGCTGTTTTCCAGATCGCAGTACCAGCACACATAGATCTGCCGCTCAGAATCCCAAGTCCAGTCGTGAGCCGTCGGATCGGTGTAGTAAACGCCGGTTTCCTCCACGGTGCCGCAAATGTTGCAGCGATCCTCCCAGTTCTGCACACCGTACTGGGTGCAGGTGGAAACCTTCACCGTCTCATAGTGACGGGAGGTGCGATGGTCGGTATAGGTATTGGTCCGGTTTTCGCCGTAAGAATTGGTGTAGGTCTCGGTGCAGCTGCAGCCGTTTTCAAAGTCATAGGCATACAGATACTCATACCAGTAGCTGGTGCCGTCGGCATAGGTATAGGCGGTATAGCTCCGGGTAGAAGTCGTGTAGCTATAGTCATCCACGCCCTGTACCCGGATATATTCGGTGATGTCCGTATAGGACTTTCTCTCGCCGTTATCCAAAGTGTTAGTGCCGATCGCCTCACGCTTTACCGTGTGGTTGGTCAAGGTATCATAATAGTGCTTCTCAGTAAAGGTGCTGCCGCAGTCCGTACAGGTATACAGTGTGCCCTGAACAGCAACGCCTTCGTTGCCCGCCTCGTTGATCGCGGTGGTCTCATAGTTGTGGAAGGCACGCTTCTCGCCGGTGGCAACGGTGATCTCCCGCTGGCAAGTGCCGGTGGCTTCATCGTAGCCCAGCTGCCAGGTCTGGTACCGGGTCGCCATGCAGTCCTCCACCAGCCAGTACTCCGCTCTGCGCAGCTTCAGACCGCAGGCAGGATCGGTCACCGCACAGTATTCGCTGTAGGCATAGCTGTTCAGATTGGTCCAGCCCTCGGTGGTATACTGCCCGTCATTCACCGCGCCGTCGATCCAGACCTCAGTGCCCTTTGCATAGATATCACATTCGGTATCTTCGCCTAACCGGTAGTCATTTACATAACCGCAGGCGCAGGTCCAGTGCTCCAGGCTTGCGCCACAGACAGAGCCGTAGGCAGCCAGATCGATGGTCTCCACCACATAGGTGCTGTGTCCGTAGGTGTTCCAGTCGTTGCTGTAATCGCAGCGGCTGCAGCTTACATAGACACGGACACCCTCCTCGCAGGAGGTCTTGCCGTCTTCCAGTACATAGACATACTGCTCGTCATGGTCTTCCTGCTGACTGGTATAGTTGAAGATTTCCTCCTTGTCGCCAAGGGTCACGGTCACAGTATGCTTTCTCTCGCCGTAGCAGCTACCCTCCGGGATGCTCCAACTGCTTTCCTGCAGCACCTGCAGACCGCACTCCTGGCATGTATAGCGCGTCCAGTTGCTGCCTTCTGCCTGATCGCCCTGGTAATCATCTTCGCTGGTCATATTGCAGTTCCAGTCCCGGTTCATATATGCGTACTTACCGCAAGCGCAGCTGTCCAGAACGATCCAGCCGCCGCAGGCACCCAGCTCCTTCAGCTCGATACGCTTTATTTCAAAGCTGCTGTGTTCGTTGTTCCACCAGTTGTTGCTTTCTCCGCAGTATTCACACTGCCGCAGCACCGTCACGCCGTCCTCACAGTCACCGCCGGGAACATCAAACTCCACGCCGGTCACCTGATAGCTGTGGCTTTCATAGGCAACGGGAATTCGTGCCTCCAGCACAGTCTCCCCCTCCAGCGTCCACAAGTAGCGCACAGTGCCTTCAAAGGTGCAGGTATCTTTGTTGATCGCACCGGTCTCGCCGTAGTACCAGTCCGAGCCGCAATCCTCGCAGTGGTAAGCATCCATGCCCAGCGTCTCGTCGTATTCCACATGCATCCAGCGGCAGCCGCCATCGTTCTGATCGTGGCTTTCCTTGCCGCAGGCGCAGGAATAGCGCTCTACGCTGCCCTCGCACAGGCCGTACTGTGCCAGATCATAATAGGCGGTCCGGTAAGTTTGGTGATCGTAATATACCCCACTATCACTGCCGGAGGCATCACAGAAGGCGCATTTGTAGCTGACAGTATAGCCATCCTCACAGCTGTCGCCCTGCATGTTGTAGGTATGCACATACACATGCTCCTGCTCCATCCAACTCTTTTCCACCTGGAACAGGATCTGACCGTCCTGGATATAATAATGCTTCATGGTCTCATTGACCTGACAGGTGCCGGGAATCCGCTGGCTGAGCCAGCCGCCGGCTCTGCGCAGACCGCAGTTTACGCACTCCACCACAGGCTCTTTCAGCTGACTGTCGAAGCCCACATCCCGCATCTGGCAGGACAGGCTGACGCTGTAGCTTTCTCTGGAGCCGCAGGCACAGCTTTGATGGATCAACTGGATCGGTCCGCAGATGCCGGTGCCGTCGTGGAGGGTCTCCCGCTCTACCGGTCTTGTCTCGCAGCCGCCAGAGTACAAGGAATCATCCTCATAGCTGTAGCCGCAGGCAGAACAGGTTCTGGACATATAGTAGCCATCCTGGCAGGTCTGTCCCACCAGCCGGAAGCTGTATACATAGTTGTGGTTGCTCCAGATATTGGTCTCGGAGAAGGTAAACAGTTCCTGACCGTCCTTGAGATAGGTATAATACCAAGTATTCTGCACCTGACAGGTGGTGCCTTCCACCGGTGTTTGTTCAGAACGCTCTGTCATGCTGGTGCCGCAGCCGTCACAGGTGTAGACCCAGCCGCCCAGCGCCTCATCATAACGACCGCCATGGAAATTACAGCTTTCGCCGTCCTCCCACTGCAGGGACTGGCTTCTCTGGAGACCGCAGGCGCAGCCGGAGGTCTGGATGTACGCGTTACCGCACAGTAAGCCTTCCTCCACCGGCTCACGGCTCAGGGCATAATTTCTGTGGTCATACTGGACACCCCAGCCGTCATCCACATAGTCACAGTTTTGGCAGTACTGCACTCTGGTATAGCCCTGCTCACAGGAGGTAGCGCCCTCCACCAGTGTCAGCTGCCAAATGATCGCATGGTTTTGCTCTATTTCATTATAGCGGATGGTCAGCAGCTCTTCCTCGCCTCGCAGCAGGGTGATGGCATTGCTTACCTTATTCTGGCAGGGCTTGCCGCTGGGCTCGCTCACCCAGCGCTCCTGTCTGGTGATACCACAGACGGTGCAGCGCTGCTCCGAGAAGCCCTCGTCACCGGCGGTATACTCCCACTGACAGCCCTCGCCGCTCCAGCTAAGGTAGGTGTTCCGACCGCACGGGCAGCCATAGACCTCTGCCTTGGTGCAGCACATGTTAAATGCACTCAGATCATAGCTCTGCTGCAGCAGAGTCTCGTGATAGGTATTGGTGTAGCTGTGGCTGTAACCGCAGTCGGTACAGCTTCTTGTGATCTTCACGCCGTCCTCACAGGTCTCTCCCAGCAGCTCGCCGGATGTGACCATGTTATGCCGGGTCTCGGTGCCACTGCGCACGCCGGTGGCGATCAGGTTACCGTTCTTATCGGTGTACCGGATGGCCGTTTCGTAACGGCAGAAGCATTCCGCGTCCTTTTCACCGTAGGTGGTGACGGACTTCATAACCGCTTCACAATTATCGCAGTATCTGATCTCTGTTCCGCTGTCTTCATCCATGCCCATGCCGTACCACTGGCAGTAGGTATCACCGTCGTATTCCAGATAGCATTCGGTGTATGCCTCGGGACATCCGCAGGTGCCCTGGTACAGTGCCGCAGCGCAGATATCATAGCCTGTCAAGTCGGTGCGGGTCTCTGTGACAGAAGTATGGTAGGTTTCCAGTTCCTTGATGTAATCACCGCAGACCTGGCAGGTCCTCTCTATGATCACGCCGTCCTCGCAGGTTTCTCCCTTAAGGGTATGGTCGGTGACCTTGTAGGCGTGCTCCTCATACTCGTTCACATTGGTATAGCTGTAGACCTCTTTACCGTCCACAAGGTAGGTATAGGTGGTGGTATCGATCACCTGGCAGGGACCCTCACCCTTTTGTGTGGTGGTAGTATGATGCTTCTCGGCACCGCAGCTGTCGCAATAATAACCATCACCGTCAGATTCATGGACCCAGTTACACATCTCATCCACATAAGTGTAGGTACGCTTGCCGCAGGCACAGGAATCTGTGATCAGCTTTTCGCCGCAGAGCCCATACTGGGGAGCTGTCAAGTCCACAGAACTGATCTCCTCGTTAGTGGCATGCTGCTCCTCGTAGACAACATACCGGCTTTCCTCAATAGATGTCTGTCCCCAGAAAAGCGCGGTGTAGGAGATCTGCTGGGTGGTACAGGTGGCTTTATCCAGATTGCCGTAGTAGCCTTCCTCTGCGATCAGCTGACACTTGGTGCAGCCGTAGCGCCACACAGTGATCTTCTCATTGTTGGAGCCTGTTTCGTAGCGAGGCTCCAGCTCTTCCATGTCGCAGGATATGCTCTTGATCGCCAGGCGCTTATTCTGACCGCAATCGCAGCCGATCCAATAGATCTCCGCACCCGGGCAGATATTATAGCTGCCCATATCCACCAAAGTCATATTGGTGATGAAATGCTCACAGCTGCCCTCTTTGTAGCCACAGACGGAGCAAGCACCGTTTACAAAGGTGTGGTTGCCGGTGGCAGGGATCGTCTGGGTCTTGGTATAACCGCAGACGGTACACTTGACCTGCTTTTCGCCGGGCTTATCGCAGGTAGGTGCCTTGGTCTGGGTGCCGCTGTTCCAGTTATGGCTGGCGGTGTCTACCTTCTCCTGGCAGCTCTGGCAAATATGGTAATGCTGGTTTTCGTCCTTCTCCCATGCAGTGCCGGGCTTATGTCCGGGGGCAGCCTGAGTAACGGTCACCGTATCGGTGAACAGCTTATTATTGTAAGATGCCTCTGCGGTATAGACCACCGCGCCGTCACCGGTGCAGGTGGAGCTTTCCACCGTTTCGGTCACCACCGCATTGAGGGTCTTGGTATGGGTCTTATCGTGAGAGCACACCAGCGTCAGTGTGGCGCTGTAGTTGTCATCAGACCAAGTCCACACCGCGTTTTCTGCCAGGAACGCATGACCCAGGGGTGCTGTCTCGCTGACGGTTTCGATCTGACCACAGCTGAGGCACTTGTTGGTCACATAGCCCTTTTCGGTACAGGTGGCAGTCTTATTCTCGAATTCCTGATAGTTATGCGCCAGCTGGGGTACGGCATCCTCACGGGTAAAGCCGCAGTCAGTACGGGCGCAGACATATACATCCTTGCCTGCTGCCGTGCAGGAGGCATCGGTGTGCTTGCTTTCGTCCAGGTGCAATTCATGACCCAGTGCAGGCAGCACTTCTGTCACAGTATCGCCACAGGTGCCGCAGGTCTGTACCACAGCACCGTCTTTGTCACAGGTTGCCTTTGTCTCGGTCTTTTCATAGCTGTGACCGGACATCTTGATGATCTGCTTTTCCAGTTCCGCAGCGCAGCGCTGGCACACGGACATGCTGTAGCCGTCCTGGGTGCAGCTTGCCTGCTTCTGGGAGCTGACAGGGATGTGTCCGTAACGCTCACACCGCTGAGCAGGTGTCAGCCGTGTAACGGTATAGTAAGAGAAGTGGTCAGTGGTAAAGGTAACGCAGCCGTTGCTGTAGGTGCCGTTGACCTGCTCCAGCTCACCGGTATCGGAGATGTACCAGACATCGATGCTGTCGATATCCTCGCCGGGCTGCAGGGTGTAAGGCAGAGAAACGGTGATCAGTCCCTCAAATTCCACCTTATCGTTATTGTCGGCATAGACCATGTTGAAATCGTACACCGTATTGTCGCCGATCTGCGCCTTCTTGTCATCCGTCAGCGTCACATCCTTCAGATCCACCGTATCAACAGAAAGCTTGATCTGGCGGTTTTCCTCCAGGTTCTTCACCACATCCTCATCCATGGTAAGGGCGGTGTCGTTTGCCATCTGCAGCTCCTGGGCAGAACCCAACGCTGTTTTATCCACCGTCTCGTCAGCGGCAACGGTAACCGCCGTCTTGGTAGCGGAGCAATCGGTACAGCTATAGGTGGTCACACCGTCTGTGCCAGTGACACCGGCGTTCCAGCTGTGGGAGTCGTTCTTGTCAACAGGTGTGGTGTAGCTGTCACCGCAGACACTGCAGGCGTAGGTCTTCTGACCCTCGCTGACACAGGTAGCTTCCTTGGTCAGTGTTGCGGTGTAGCTGTGCTTATAGTAAGAATCGGACTGGGCCGTTCCCTCGATGGTATCCTGGCAGACGCTGCACTTGTACTGCTTGACAAACAGGCAATTACCCTTGTCCAGGTCCTGCAGGTATTCATACTTGTGCGCCGCGCTGCCTTCCACCTCGACGGTCTTGGTCTGCTGGCACTGGCTGCAGCGGTAGCCCTGGACTGCCTTGACAGTACAGGTAGCAGCACTGGATAAAGACGCGTCAGCGACCCACTTATGACCCAGCGCAGGCAGCTTATGATCGCAGTAGCTGCACTGACTTTCCGTCTCACAGCCCTGGGTGCCGACCATATTGTGACCAGCGCCTGCAGGCAGCGTCACAGTCTTGGTGCCGGAATACTTCTGGTTGCCAATGGTGACCTCTGCCAGATAGGTGACTGCACCGGCATCGACGCAGGTAGCTTCCTTGCGTTCGCTCTCAGTAACGGTCACGCCCTCCTGCTGGGTCAACACCGTGGTCTGACCGCAGCCACACTTAAAGGTCACTGTTGCGGCAGTGCCCTCCCAGCTCCAGGTGGGGTCATAATAATTATGTACAACGCCCTCTAAGGCATAGTCCGGGTCGTCCTCATGCATACAAGCATACAGAACATAGATGGCATCCCGGCTGTCCAGCGTCTGGTCGGCGTTGAAGTCCCAGTCCTGCTCGACGGGGTACTCCTCCTCGCCCAGAAGGAAATGGTACAGCGTGTAGATGGCATCCCGGCTGTCGATGGTGCCGTCAGAGTTGACATCGCCGTGGTTGTAGCAGACAGGGCCCTGCACAGGCTCTGTTTCCGCCGCAAAGCCCACGAGACCGATGGCAGCGATCGTCAGCGCCACCACAAGCACGATGCCCAATCTGAGCCATTGGTTACATCCTCTTCTCATCAGATTACATCCCTTTCAAGAAAATTTCTTTGGCACTTTGACAGCAGAAACGCCAAAGTGCCGCAGGTTGCTCTTTTACACATTAAGTATAATATTTCCCATATGGAAAGTCAAGGAAATCCCGGGCTTTTATTCATATTTTCTTTACAATTTAATGAGAAAACCGGCGGCTGTAACCCAAAGGGAGGCAGCCGCCGGAAATTTATTTCTTCAACTGTCGGGTGGCGTGGACGATCAGCAGTACCGACAGGGTGATCACGGTAATGCTCACCCCAGCACCGGTGGCGGCGATCATGATTCGCTGATCCTGCAGCGCCATATCCGCGCCGAACTGGCTGAACATTGCCGTCTCCAGCGACAGCATGGACACCAGTGCTGCCGACAGGCTGACCACCTTTGCCGTGGTCATCACCGGGCTTCCCAGCTTTCGGTAACGGACGATATCCACCACCGCGTGGATGGTGCTATAAAAGCTGTAAGCTGCCATCACATAGATCAGCACCCCTTGATAGGCAAAGCCCCTGCCCTGATAGAGGATCATCAGCACCGCACCGCTTAAAAACAGATTCAAAAGCAGCAGGACACCGGCACATACACGGGCACGCCGCCACTCTGCCGGCAGATCGCTTCCGATTTGGCTGTGCCGGACATAGCCCACCAGTAAAAAGCGCATCACCGACAAAATCACATAATATACCGCCAGTACGACGAACCACCAGGAGCGGTTTATGTACCAGGACACCAGCTGGATGACCACATACAAAAGATTGATCCCTAGCGAAATATGCAACGACACCTTTGTGCGAAACACCCGGTCTGTTAGATAGCGGTTACCCAGAGGGTGGTTACTGATTTTCTTTTTTATCTGCCGATATTTTCCCGGCAGCACCCGGGCGCAAAAAATGCACAGCACCGTCAACGCATAAGCAGACACCCCATAGCTCCCGTAGGCGATGGGCGTATTTTCCCACCCCTTCAAAAATACAGCCGTCAGCGCCACGGCGCTGATGACGCTGAGCACCCCGATAAGCCACACCGGAGGATACAGCAGCTTTTTTCCTATCTTTTTCCAATCCATCTCATTGCCTCCGAAGCCGGGCTGCGCATGTGACCGGGCAGCCCCCGGCTGATTCCAGTCCATCGGTCCCCGGTATCATCAATATCGGAAACATCGCAGCCCCTTCTTTTACCTGTATTATACAGCATAATACCGGAATGTGAAAGCTTTATTTCTGAAAATGATCTCCGGTTTCTATCGACGAACCCCCTTTGGTGTGTTATAATACCCGTATTATTCACACCAGAGGGGGGTTCACATAGTGGAACGCACAGCAAAGCAACATATTTCTGTCGGTCTTCTTGCCCATGTGGATGCCGGCAAGACGACCCTTTCCGAGGCGCTGCTGTACCGAAGCGGCAGCCTGCGCACCCTGGGGCGTGTGGATCATAAGGATGCCTTTCTGGACACCCACAGCTTAGAGCGTGCCCGGGGCATTACTATTTTCTCCAAGCAGGCGCTGCTGGAAACCGACTCACTGCGCATCACCCTGCTGGACACCCCGGGACATGCGGACTTTTGCGCCGAAGCGGAACGGGTCATGCCGGTTCTGGACTGTGCAGTGCTGGTCATCAGCGGTACTGACGGGATCCAGGCGCACACCCTGACCCTGTGGCGGCTTTTGGAGCGTTACGGCATACCGGTATTTCTTTTCATCAACAAGATGGATTTGCCCGGCAAAAGCCGGCAGACGCTGCTTGCCCAGCTGCAAAGCCGCCTTAATCCGGGCTGTGTGGATTTTTCCCAGGAACAGGACGCACTGTTTGAAAGCGTTGCCATGTGCGACGAAGCCACCCTTGAAAATTATCTACAAACAGGAACCGTA
>JAZOSG010000002.1:0-3238 GCA_045657005.1 Faecousia sp. | reverse complement strand
GGAAAGGTCTTTTCCCCGGGGGTGCTGCTGCTTGCCGGGATCAGCACAGGCTGCGCGGTGTTCGTTGCGTCCCATGTCCATCAGCCGGTACTCCGGGGGTGCGGCTATATCCTGCTGCTGGGAAGTCTTTTGGTTCTTTTGAAAGTAGTGGGCAAAGAGGACCTTACCTGGGTCAAAGGACTGGTGTCAAGAAAATAACAGCAGCCGGAAAGCAAACACTTTCCGGCTGTTTTAACTCAGGCATATTTTTTGACGATGGCTTTCATTTCTTCGAACTGGGCTTCCATGTCGCAAACCAGCTTGAACTGGGTGCGGCAGCGATCCAGATTCTGCTCCGGATAGTGGGTGCGGAAGTAGTGATCTCCCTCCAAGTAGTCCGTCAAAAACCGAATGCCACATTCCAGCGTCATCAGCCGCGCGCCCCAGGGCAGGTATTCCAGCTCCTCTTGCGTCAGGCTGCCCCGGGCACCCTCCAAAAAGCCCCGGACATAGGCTTCATACAAAGTAATATCAAAATTGACCTTGCTTAAGTCCTTTTCGTCCTCGGCACTGTGGTTGGCACCAAAACGGATGGAGTCGCCGAAGTCGTTAATGCTCAGCCCCGGCATGGTGGTATCCAGATCGATCACGCAGATCCCCTCGCCGCTATCCCTGTCAAACAGGATATTATTGAGCTTGGTATCGTTGTGGGTAACACGCAAGGGCAGCTTGCCCTCCCGCTGCGCCTGCAGTGCGACTGAGCAGTCTGCTTTTCGGTTTTGGACGAACCGGATCTCCTGTTCCACTGCGGCTGCCCGTCCCACAGGATCTGCCGCAAGGGCTGCCTCAAATTTGGCATAGCGGTCCTCGGTGTTGTGGAAATTGGTAATAGGCTCATGGAGCGTTTCTGCCGGGTAATCCCGAAGCATATACTGGAATCTGCCAAAGGACCGTGCCGATGCCTCAAACAGCTCCGGTGTGGCAGACTGGAAGCAATCGGAATTCTCAATAAAGGGTGTCAGCCGCCAGACTTTTCCGGTAGCATCCGTATAGTAGTCCCTGCCGTCCTTGGTTTTGATCAGACGCAATGTCTCCCTGTCAGGGTCACCTCCGGAAGCTTGGATCTTTTCCCGAAGGTAGGAGGTGATCCCGATAAAGTTTTCCATCAATTCCTGCGGATTTGGAAACGCCGCCAGGGACAGTCCCTGCAGAATAAAGCGGACAGCGTCCCCCTCCTTGGGCTGACAGACCACACAGTAGGTATCATTGATATGCCCCTGACCGTAGCGCGCCGCGCCCAAAAGTGTTTCCGGAAAGTCATACGCTTCCAGAACTTCATGTAAAACAGAATCCATATGTATATCCTCCCTGTATATTAGAATTCGCACACATCCAGCCGGGGACGGCGGAACCATTTTCCGTTTGTAAAATCAGGCATTGCCTGGGGCGCACCGCCCTGCTGGATGGATATCTCAGATAACACGGACACCGCCTGCCAGGTGGCAGAGTCATAAACATCCACAGGCATGGGCGCGCCGGACTTCAGCGCATCGGTAAATGCTTTATAGGCAAACCAGTCCATACCGCCATGACCGGAAGCCAGCATCTCAGGAGTCACATTTTTCCACAGTGCCGGCAAAAATTCCCCTTCATATTTTTCCGCATTGTTCAGCTGATCAGCCACATACTCCGCAGGCTTCAGATATTCCTTGTCGCCATCTAAAAACACCGTATTGGTATCCTGAACATACATACCCTTGGTGCCCCGGACGGTAAACTCACGGCTGTAGCTGCGGGGCAAGGTAGTATCCAGCCGCAAAAGGATGGTCTCCCCGCCTGCGCAGGTCAAAACAGTGGTCACGATATCCCCCTGCTTGAAGCGGGCATTTTTCATTTCGCCGGTGGCATCCTCAAGTTTTTCAATATAGGTCTCCAGACCTGCTGACTTGGACGCAAAGGAGGACACTGTTAAAATCCGGTTGCCCCGGTTGATGTCCAGCAATTTGGAGATAGGCCCCAATTCATGAGTAGGATAATTGTCGCAGTTGCGGCTGCGGTAATTATGGAAGCGGTAGTGCCGGTTCTGGATACCGTAGGCGATCTCGTGGCGCAGATCGTGCCCGTAAGCACCGGAGCAATGGACAATGGTGCCAAACATACCCTTTCTCGCCATTGCGGTTGCCAGAAGCTCGTTTCTGCCCCAGCAGCAATTTTCCATAAACATATAGGGCGTACCTGTTGCTTCCTGAGTGCGAACCAGCTCATAGCAGTTGTTCAGGGTGTATTCGCAGCCCACTTCACTTGCCACCGGGATCCCCTTTTTCATTGCGTAGATGGCAATTTCCGTATGCCTTTCCCAGCCAGTGAACACAAACGCCGCGTCCAGTCCAGCAGTATTCAGCGCCTGCTTATAGTCGGTAAAGCCCTTGGCATCACCGCCGTATTCCCTGATGCACTCCTGTGCCTGCGCGATCCTGTCCTCGTAGACATCGCACACCGCCGCAATGTTAAGATCCGGATTATTAAGCAGCACCTTACTGATCAGGTTATAGCTGCGGTGTCCCAGACCGATCACACACGCGTTTATCATAGCACATCCCTCCTTTTTTCTCAATCATAGCTGTATAGGAGGGAAATTACAATGTATAAAGCCATCATAAAACTGTCATTTTTTATCATTTACCTTTTTCCGGATCTATGATACAATTATTTTGTGGTGATGGAATATGGGTATTTTTTGCATGGAAAACCATTTTGTGCGGCACTTCCCGGAACAGAGAGACACCTGTGTGTTAACCGTAGGCTATGATGATTTTTCTTCCGTCAAGCCCTTATACGCGTTCCGGGTACAAAACATCGACACCTGGCATTTTATTCTTTCAGGAAACGGAACACTTGAAATCGGCGACCATGTGTACCATTTGACCGGTGGACAGATGTTTTTCATTCCTCCGGGGGTAAAAATGCGCTACTATCCGGCACAGGACGACCCCTGGGAATATGTATGGTTTACCCTGAGCGAGGAAGCTGCCCAGCAGTATCGTTCCCTTTTGGGCTTTTCTCTGGACAAGCCGGCATTGCCCATCAGGTATTTTCACAAAATACGCAAGACCCTGCAGCGGATGCTGGAGCTTCTTGCTGAGGGCAGCGGTTATTTCAGCGTTCTTTCCTGCTTTTACGAGATCATGGAGATCTGCACCTGCTATACGCCCCGTACAGGGATCCAGAAGATCCGGGAGCACATCGACGAGACCTTCGC
>JAZOSG010000001.1:0-7315 GCA_045657005.1 Faecousia sp. | reverse complement strand
TTTCAAGCGCCTTCATGACCCATTATTTGCAGTTTTTTTACGGTTATACCAATTTTTTCAAATTTTAGTTTATCGCAGCGATGGAGCGATAAACAGTGGACAGTTGATAGTGGATAGTTGACAGTTAAGGTGTCGCCTTCGGCGACTATTTGAATCATTTTCCGCAGGAAAACACCCCAATTGTCAACTGTCAACTGTTAACTGTCAACTTCGAGCGGTAGCTCGATCAACTGGAATTTACCACATGCTTCCTCTGGCGATCGCCATTTTGCTTTGGTAGCGCTCGGCGGCTCTGCCGATCTCCGTGTCGCTGATATGGATCCCCTTGACTACGCCTGCGATCAGACCGTTGATAAATCCGATAACGCCGTTGACTGCCCCCTTAAAGCCATTGACCAGAGGATCTACCACCGTACCTTTGAACCATGTCCACGCCTTGCCGAAAGCCTCCTTGATCGACTCCCATGCACTGATTGCCGCCGCCTTGACTGTGTCCCAGTTTTTAATCAGCAGCACAACTACCCCAATCACTGCCGCTATCGCTGCCACCACCAATGTTATGGGACTGGTCAGCACTGACATTGCCGCACCAAAGGCAGAGGTAACGGCGGCAGCAGTCGCGCAAATAGCCGTCCACGCAGTAGTCGCCGCGATCTGCGCCCATTCCGCCGCCGTGCTTGCCACTTTGGCAGCGGTATTGGCAACCCAACCGGCTGTACATGCCGCCAACTGCCCCACCAATACACCAAATTGCTTTACATAATCTACAGCATAGAGCGCAATAATTGCTACATCTTCAGCTTTGCTGGCTATTTTTGCAAGTGTGCATTGATTTATGGCTGTTGTCACAGCACTTATAATTGCCGGAACACCTCCCAATTTATCAATAAAGAAAACTAGATCTGTAACCGACCAGACCGCCGCGAATGCAGCGACAACAGCGGTCATCGCTTGCACAAGCACCTGGTTATTCAGTATCCATGTGCTTATCATCCCCAATGCATCTGCCAGACTCTTAATTGTCTCTTGTGTTTTCTTTTGATCGACACTTAGACCAATTTTAAGAACTTTTGCATTGACCGTTTCTTCTGCTTCTTCCATTATTTCTTCTACAACTTCAATTGTTTCAGTATCTGCCATTTTTTCTCCTTCCCTATTTGTTTTTATTGAAAATCACATGCTTTTCTTGTATACTGTAATCATCCTTTATTCTGGAGAGGTTGGATTATGACCGTTTTGGAAGCTGTCAAGCGCAGCAATACCACGCAAATGATGTTTAAAGATGCCATTAACGCGGCACAGAAGGCACTCACCGAAACAGAAACCCTTCTGTGGGCAAACACCGGAAATGTAACCCTTGACGATACACTGGGTGGTTCAGAAAAGGGTCTTAAGCCCGGCGTGATCGCGGTCACCTCCCATAGGCTTCTTTTTGTTTACGGTGTCCTTGATCGCAGCTTCACACGGCAGCTGCTCCTCCCGGATATCCAATCCACACAAAGCAAGCCAGGGCATGCGTTTGCATCTGTGCACATCCGCGGTGCCGAGGGCGCAATGATCATTGAAAGCAATCCCAAAACGATTTCAAAGTTGATCGCTGTCTTGGATTCCGCCATGTCTGCCGCCGGAGAAATGCACGCGGCAGAATTTTCCCCTTTCAGAACTGCGTCTGCCACGGATGCCGCCATTGCCCAATCCAGGAAAACTGCACCGGAAGACATTGACTTGGAGCCGTATTTTCAGAAATACTATCCCAGCCGCACGAAGGCCGCCAAAGCACTGGCACGGGATACCGACCTGCCACTTGCGCAATGCAAGCCTTTGATAGACACCTATTTTTCTGCCAATCTTGCCCGTGTTCCTATGCCAAAAGCCAATACCTCACCGGATTTGAAGCACCTGCTCACTCCGGAAAAAGCCGCCCGGGAAGACCGGATGAAGGCACTGGATCAACAGGGTATCGCCTACTGCCCCAAATGCGCATCCACCAGCATCACCGCCGGAAAGCGTGGGTTTTCCATCGGCAAAAGTCTTGCCGGATCCCTTATCAGCCCCAAGGCAGGCTTGTTTGCCGGTGCTATTGGAGCTAATAAAATTCGCTGTGTTTGTTTAAAATGCGGACACTCCTGGATGCCTTAAAGTGCCAGACACGCAATATAAACAGCACCCACCGGAAAATCATCCCGGTGGGTGCTGCTTATATTGATTTATTTTATTCGCTTACTCCGTTGGCAATATCCGCGCATTTCTTCAAAAACATATACACAGGGTAAAACTCAGGACTTCTCCGTGCAAAGAAATACACAGAAGTATCATCAGGAACCGCATCGATTGCCCTGGTCACCAGCGGCAGATGCGCCGCCTGACGATGGCGCACGCAAAGAAAACCTGAGGCATCGTTCTGTCCGTCGCCAAAGGACACACCGGCGATCTGACTAAACGGGATCGTCCGCTTGGTTTTTCGGAATATCTGTTTTTTATAGATCGTTACGCTGTCATATCCGATCTCCAAATACCCATCACCGTACAGATACTTTCCAACAGGCGGCACCGGAAACTGGCGTTGCGGCTTTTGTTCTTGAATTACAGTCGCCAGCGGTGCGCCGCAGTGCGGACAGCTCCGGTTATCCGGCAGCACGCCGATCCGGCTGTCACAGTATGGACAATTCATAGTCTGCTCTCTCCTTGCAATTCTCTTGCGGCATTAGCAATATCCGCACACTGCTTCAAAAATTCATATGCTCGAAGGAAGTCCTTTCTTTTATCAAAGTGAAATCCAACAGAGGTTGCATCATTCGCGCTTTCCATCCACTTTCTCGCCAACGGGATCTGCCGGTCCTGCCAACGGCGTACGCACAGAAATCCAGCAAAAAACACCGTAGGTGGCTCCAGTGCAACATCCAGAATATCCTCATATGGAACCACACAGCTGATTCTGTCATTAAACGGAAATTTTTTAGAAAAGCTGACACTGCATGTTCCGATCTCTATATATCCGCTCACGCCCTTATAGATTCCCAGCGGCGGCTCGGGAAATTGCGGTTTTCTATGTTTTACCGCACCCAGCGGCGCGCCGCAGTGCGGACAGCTCCGGTTATCCGGCAGCACACCGGCCCGGCTGTCACAGTATGGACAGATCATTTTCTTCTCACTTCCTTTGCGTCCATTATACAGGCGCAAAGAAGCGATTGCAAGGAAACTTTTTCCCACCGGGAATGTATGAATTCCAGTTTATCGAGCTGTCTGCCGTACAACAATGTAGGGACACCCGTCCCCGGGTGTCCGCGGACGCTCCGGGAGGAGCGTCCCTACAATCATCCACGAAACAACTCTATAAACTGGAATTTCTCTTTCATTTGTCAAGGTACACGCCGGGCATCAGCACTGGATGATGCTGAACTTCAGATTTCGGTAGGTGTTCGTCCTTGCGCTGTGCCAGACAATTCCGTATTTGGAAAGATATGCGGTGGTATCCTCGCTGACTGTACTGTCTACCTGAGACGGGTGGGTGAAGGTGAAGCTCCCTCCCGTGGGCAGGATCGACAGCAGGTAGGCATATTCCTGCTGGGTCAGGTGGCTGTAGTTAAAATTCCACACACCCACCTTGCTGCGCACCACGATCCGGTGCATAAAGCCCGATTCATCCCTGCCGGACTGGGCATCGTCCAGATCCTCAAAGGACATTTCGATCCCCTCGTCCGGCACGGGCATGGGCTTTCCGTTGATCTTATATAAATCCGTAAGTGTCAAAACTGACCTCCCTTCATCACTGCCATTTTCCGGGCGTACCGCTGGGCGGCAGCGCCGATGACCGTATCGCCCACTTCAATGGCGCTTACGGTGCTTCGCAGCTGGCGGAGCTCCTGCACCGTGGCATCAAAGCCTGCCATCAGTGCTGACAGCTGCTCATTCATCACCAGCGCCACCGCCTCCTGGATGGTGGCAAGAGGTGCCTCAATATTGGTGCCGTGTTTTTGGTCGCCCACCATAGCAAGAAAGGGCTGATTTGCCGGCAGCACCGCGCCCTGGGCAAGGTAAGGGATCTGGGGTGTGGATACGGTCTTTAAGTGAAATCCGAAGGTCTCGCCCCCCAGTCCCGGTACCCAGTCCGGAGCGGTAAAGGAAAGCTTGTTGATCCCCCGGATGACCCCGTTGAGCGCCCCTGCCATTGCTGTGAGCAGAGCGTTAAGAAAGCCGATCACCCCATTGATCCCTGCCTTGACCGCGCCGGTTATCCCCTGCCACGCCCGACTCCAGTCGCCGGCGAAAGCACCGGCAAGAAACTCCGTCACTCCATGCAGGGCATCTATCAGATATCCTGCCACTGTGGCAACGATCTTGCTCACCGCTTCAAAGGTCTGGGCAAATCGGGTGCGGATCTCCGTCAGCGCCGGCGAAATGCTTTGCCACAACCCGGTGACCGCCTGCCCTACATTTTGAAAGATCTCCCGGATGGTCTGGGACTTCTGCTGCATGGTATCCGTCAGATAGGTGAAGCTGCGGCGCAGCTGATCAAAGACCATCAGCACTGTCTGTCCAACGAATTCCGTCACCGGCTGCATCGCCTGCCACAGCGCTCCAAAGCCATCCCCGGCAGGCGCAAGTACGGCAGTGACCAGCTCAACGGCAGGCTTCAGGCTGTAGAGCAATACCGGCAGCAATTTTTCCGCGACCCAGGCGGTAAAGGGGGTCAGCACCTGAAACCACAGCCATTGCAGCGCTTCCCCTGCCAACTGTCCCAGTTCCCCAAATGCCTCCCCCAACCGGGCAAGGCTCCATCGCAGCGGTGCCAAATCAATGGCAAGGATCGGCGCAAGGATGGCGCGGATATTTTCTACGATCCCCTGCAGCTGCGGTGTCAGACCGTCGCTGATGGAAATCGGCACTGTCTGGGTAACCGTTGTGCTGCTGCCGGAAGCACCCTCCAGCCGGTTCAGCTGGTCAAACCCGGCAAGGCTGCGCCTGACCGCCCTGGCAGTTTTTGTGACGGCTTTTTCCACCGCCATCTCCGCCACCCGGATCCCCAGCAAAGCGCTGATGACGCTGCCCGCGTTTTTCACCAGTCCTGTCAGGGCAAATATCGCCTTACTGACAGCCGGTATCAGCACCGCGCCAATGGGTGCCACCGCATCGCTGACCGCCGCCTTCAGCTTCCCAAACGCCATCCGCAGTACCAGCAGCTCCTTGGAAAGCTCCCGTACCTCCACCGTCGCGTCCTCCAGACCAATGTCAAGGGTATAATTCTTTTCCAAATCCTCACCTCTTTCGTTTTCTGATTTTTATCCGATCAGCGCCTGCAAACGCTGTTTTTCCTCTTGTTCCTGCCGGGAAAGTCTGGGCTTCAAGTCCACCCGGGCTTTGTTCTCCCGGTAGAAATCCTTTTCCCAGGCTTCCAGCTTTTTGCCCCGGCGCAGCTTATCCCGGAGGGAAACGATGGTACTCAGCTGCCCTTGCCCTATGCTGTGAAACCAACTCAAAAATGTCCACCAGTGGACAAAGGACAGCGCCCGCACCTCCTGCCCGGCGACCTTGTTGACCCCGGCAATGATGGCATCCGCATCCTGCTGCCAGTCCAGAAGCTTGGGACCCGGCTTGCCCTCCGGCTCACCGCAGCGTAAAAATTCCGCCAGGTATTCCATCGCCTGGGGCATATCTGCCTGTGGGATCTCCTGCTCGTAAAACAGTCCCAGGGCGATGCGCCAGCGCAGCACCTCCGGCAGCTCCGGATCTTCCAGGTAAGAAAAAATTTGCAAAATCTCCCGGTAATCGGCATGTAAGTCATAGACCTGCATGCCGATTTTTGCCTGCACCGGCAGGGCGTACTTATTCATGGGCTGCCCGGCGTGCCTTGGCTCTTGCCACCTCGCCGTCGGCAAATTCCTTGGCACCGGCTGTCAGGATCTCCCCCAGCGCGGCAAAGAGATTTGTGACCACACGCTCACCGCCTGCACCCACTGCCAGCAGGTTCACGCCGCCCAGCGCTTTGTCAAAATCGTTGTCGCCGCCAAAGACCCAGTCAAGCAGCTGTTTCATCTGCCGGTCAGTCTCCCGAAGCAGCTCCAGCACCTGTTCCGGAGCTTGTCCGTCGGTACTTTGCCGGCTCAGAGACTTTTCCATGTCCGCAAGCTTTTCCGTGGCCTCCATGAAGCGGCTGTAGAGATTGGGGTCGCCGGGATTGAACCGCAGGACGCCACCGCCTGCGATCCGGTATTCCTCTACACCACTGTCAAAATTTAATTCTTTCATGGTTTTCTCCTTTTAAATTCCGATTTATGCTGCTGTGAATATCTTTTCGGTCACATTGAATGTGCCCTTTGTCTTGCTGCCGGTGAAGTGCAGCGTAAACGCCAGCTGATAGCCGGTGGTATCGCCGCCATAAGATGTGATCTCGATGTATGCCTCCTCCCGGATCGCAGGATATGTTCCGTCCTCATTCTGCTCCCAGAGCTTGACCTCCACCACATCGGTCTTTACATCCTCCAGCACACGACCCTCATCCAGGATATCCTGCAGTCTGGTAAACAAAAGGGAATCCTTCTCCGCGTAGTAAGGCTCCACTGCGCCGGTCTTGTCGTAGCCGGAGATGACCACACTGGTCTGTCCCAGAATGTTCTTTTTCGTCTCTACCTGAGCAGCCAGCTCAGGGGAAAACTCCTCTAAGTCCTTGCCCAGCCGCTCATAAACAGCGCTTTCTCCGCCGGGGGCGGCAGCGTTAATATAATGTGCCAGATACTTTCTTTCAATTTTTGCCATTTTTTATTCTCCTTTAAATTGTGTATTCGGCGATGAGCCGAACCTCGTATACGCCGGTGCCGGCGGTGTCGGTGCGGATCAGTCTGCCCTTTTCCGCTCGGATCGTCTGCTCCTGTCCCAGTTTCGGGGCAAGCCCCTGCAAAGACTGCTGCGCCACCCATTTCTGGAATTCCAGCAGCCAGGCAGCGGCATCCACGCCCCGGACAGCGTTTCTGCGCAACAAAAACAGCTGCCGAATCCGTGCCGTTCGGTTGCCCAACACATCCTCCCTGCTCTGCAGAAGCTCAGACCCCTGGGGAAACAGACCGCAATCCCCCGGCTGCGCCGACAGTAAATCTGTGGTCAGCACTACCTCCCCCCAAAGGGGAAATGTGGCCAGCCAGTTTTTCATTTCTTCCAATAGTTCCATCAAATCTCCTCTTCAAATTCCAGTTTAGCGGACAGTGTCCGCTGACAAACTCGCAGGACAACCTTCGCTTGTCGTTACTGCTCCTGACTGTGCCCGGTAACGCAATTGCATTCGTAATCCACCATTTTTTAACGCAGTAACGATACCGAGCGG